>DASYIU010000118.1:0-2052 GCA_035997285.1 Methyloceanibacter sp.
CAAGGGCGATCAGGATCGCGCCATCGCCGATTACAAGCAGGCGCTCTCGCTCAACCCGAGTGATGCTCTGAAGAAGGACATCGAGAAGGCGCTTGCCAATGGCGCCGCCCCCTGAGCGGGGACGTTACGCCAGCGCCAAGATCTCCTCGATGCTGAGATTGCCGGGCACCACGGTGATGGGGACGGCGAAGCTGCCGGCCAGCCCGCCGGCAAGCGTTGTGACAAGGGGCCCAGGACCCGACGGGTCCTTCGAGGCGCCGAGCACGAGCACGCCGATGTCTTCGTCCTCCTCGATCAGCTTGGTGATCTCCTCCGCCTTCATGCCTTCGCGCACGATCTCCTCTGCCGCGAGGCCCTCGAAGCCCATGGCCCTGAGCTTGAGGCCGAACAGGCGAAACACGGCCTTGGCCTTGCTGTGCCCTTCCTCCCGCGCGACTTCCTCGACGCCGAGCCATTCAAAATCGACGCCCGGCTCGACCACGTAGAGGAGGGCGAGCTGGCCGCCGGTGCGCTTCGCGCGGCTGGCAGCAAAAGCGAGCGCGCTCTCGCATTCGGGGGTCTCGTCGACGACGACGAGGAATTTGCGCTTGTGCCCTTCGGCGAAGATTTTCCGCAACTTGCGAAGCTTGGCTGCTTCGGCCGGATGGGCCTTCTTCGTCGCGACAGGCTGCTTCTTCTTGGCCATGCGGACATGCTGCCATCACTCCGTGTCGCCAACAAGGAGGTGGAAGCGGGGGCTCCGTTCAGGCGAGATCGATGGCGTAGCGCTTGAGGTCCTTGAGCTCGACGATCTCGAGCGTCGCCTCATGGGTCGCGCCGAGAATGACCCGCGGCGCGCTGCCGGCCTCCAGGGCCTCGCGCCAGCGCGCGGCGCACAGGCACCAGCGGTCGCCGGGCTTGAGCCCCGGGAAGTCGAAGTCCGGCTGCGGCGTCGAAAGGTCGTTGCCGCGCGCCTTGGAGAAGGCAAGGAACTCCCCCGTCACCTCGATGCACACGGTGTGCAGCCCGTGATCCTCGGGGCCGGTGTGGCAGCAACCGCTGCGAAAGAATCCCGTCAGCGGCCGCTCCGAGCAGCTTTGCAGCGGCTCGCCATACACGTTCCGCTGCACCGCCATCGGCTGTTGAGCCCGCTCCTGCATGGCGGCAATACTGCCCGATCCGCGGGCGGAGGTGAAGCCTCAGCGATGCGAGGGCAAGCTTCGCGTCGCCTCCACGTGATCTTCTGGAAGAGATCTTCTGGCGAGCGCAGGAACATGTCGGCTCTGAACACAAGACCAAGGGAACAACGAGGCGGGTGTCGGCTGTACTGACGCTTTGCGTATGGCTGTGACGACGCATTTTTGTGCACTGTAACTCCCGATTTGGCTGAAACTTGGGGTTGTGGCGGTCAAGGGCCGGCGTGCGACTTGGCGCGCCTGGGCCTTAATCGGTTGGGGGGCCGTTTCGTGGGACGCTCGCATCATCGAGGTCACATTCCGTCGGCTCGCGCCGCTAGGACAGCGAGCATGTGACGGCCTTTGGCAAGGACTTTCGCTTCAATCTCAACCGCGACCTGGAGACGATAGACTTCCAGAGCGGCATCGATCTCGGCAAGCGCGGGCTGTTCTCGGACAACGATATCCTCGTCTTCGGCGCGCTCGGCGGCTTCATCCATTCCGATCTCGATTACGACGCCATCAATCGCATCTTCAGCCTCGACGGCGGGCAGGTCGGTGGCTACGCCACTTACTTAAGGGGCGGGCTGTTCGTCGACACCCTGCTCAACGTGCATCTCATGCAGCTCGAGACCAGGACCCTGGGCTTCCCCAACTCTCTCGATGCCACCACCGTGGGTGTACGCACCGACTCCGGCTACCGCTTCGGCTCGTTCGGCCACGGCGCCTTCATCGAACCGCTGGCCACCATCTCCATCAACTGGGCGGATATCGACGGCTTCAGCCTCGGCGGCAACAAGGTCTCCTTCAACGACGATCCAAACGTCAGGGGCCGCTTGGGACTGAGAGTGGGCACCTCGATGCAAGTAGGGACCGGCACCACCATGGAGCCCTTCGT
>DASYIU010000119.1:0-2991 GCA_035997285.1 Methyloceanibacter sp.
ATGACCTCAAATTGATCATCAACGAACTTGGGAAGCTGCGCTGTCCCAAACATGACCTCCGGTTTCACGAGAAGCGGCGGGTTCACCTCGGTGTAGCCGTGCTCGCTCGTATGGAGATCGAGCATGAACTGGGCGAGAGCGCGTTCAAGTCGCGCCAGCGCACCCTTCAGTACCACGAAACGCGCGCCTGACAGTTTCGCCGCCGTCTCGAAATCCATGAGGCCTAACGACTCGCCCAGCTCGAAATGCTGCTTGGGCTGGAACGAGAATTTCTTTTGCGTGCCAACCTTGCGCAGCTCCTTGTTGGCGCTCTCGTCGGGCCCAGCCGGCACATCGCTTGCCGGCATGTTGGGGATGGTGGCGAGTAAATCGCGAAACTCGGCATCGAGCCGCCGCTCCTCCGCCTCACCTTCTTGAATGGTCGTCTTGAGGCGCCCCACCTCCTCTTTCAGGGCTTCGGCACGTGCCTCGTCCTTGGCCTTGGCCTTGCCGATCTCCTTGGACGCGGCGTTGCGGCGGGCCTGCGCCTCCTGCAATTGTTGAATCGTCGTGCGGCGTTGCTCGTCGAGGCTCAGAATTCGATTCAACGTGGCGCCAGGATCGTCGAAGCCGCGATTGGTCAGCCCTTTGACGAAGGCGTCGGGATGATCACGAATCCATTTGATGTCGAGCACGAGTGATTCCTTAGAGCGGCCCGCAGTGAATCGAAGCTTCGTATAAGGCCCTGCCCCTTCCTTGTCATCGGCCACCTCGACCGGCTTCCCCCTCTACCCTTGTGGGAGAGGGCTTCCCGCCGCGATCTTGCGCGCTCTTTCGATGCGCTTCCGCTTCGCTACTTGGGCGCACAACGCGCAAGTCGCATGGTGGGAAGGGTGAGGGGTGACTTATTTCTGACGCGGCTTTGCCGCTTACCCCTCACCGCGCTCGCGATGCGAGCGCGTGCTCTCCCACAAGGGGAGAGCGGGCAGTTTATTGCTTGCGCTACGACCTGACATGCGTTCTGCCTCTCCCACAGGGGCGAGGGGGAGGCCGGGTGAGGGGTCAGGCCGGTTTGCCGGCGGCGGGCTTAGGCTTGGGGGTCGCCCCAGGCTTGGGGGCGGCGGCGCGCTTCTTCTCGGCAAGCTTCACCGCGAAGATGGAGAGTTCGTAGAGCAGAACCGTCGGCAGCGCGAGCGCGATCTGGCTGATCGGGTCCGGCGGGGTGAGCACCGCGGCCACCACGAACACGCCGAGGATGGCGTAGCGCCGCTTCGCCCGCAGATCCTCCGCCGTGATGAAGCCGGCGCGCGCCAGAAGCGTGAGCAGCACCGGCAACTGGAAGCAGATGCCGAACCCCAAGATCAGCGTCATGATCAGCGAGAGATACTCGCTCACCCGCGCCGTGAGGTGGATCTGCACCTGGCCGTCGCCGGTCTGCTGCATCGACAGGAAGAACTTCATGGCGAGCGGCATGGCCACGAAATAGACGAGCGACGCGCCGATCAGGAACAGGATCGGCGTGGCGATGAGAAATGGGAGAAAGGCCTGGCGCTCGTTGCGGTAGAGCCCGGGCGCCACGAACAGGTAGATCTGCGAGGCGATCACCGGAAAGGCGAGGAAGATGGCGCCGAACAGAGCCAACTTCACCTGGGTGAAGAAGAACTCCTGCGGCGCGGTGTAGATCATGTCGATGGGCGCGTCGGCGCCCGCCGCGAGCCGGTACGGGTAGAGCAGGAGATTGTAGATGGGCTTGGCGAACCAGTAGCAGACGAGGAAGGCGACGAACACCGCGAGCATCGTCCAGATCAGCCGGCGCCTGAGCTCGATCAGATGCTCGAGCAGCGGCGCCTTGGTGGCCTCGATGTCGTCATCGGTCATGGGCCCGGCTCCGCGTCCTTCTTACCGCCCTTGGCGCCTGCGGTCTTGGTCGCGGACTTAGTCGTGGACTTAGTCGCGGTCTTGGGCGCGGCCTTCGCCGCAGCGCGCTTCTGGCGTGGGGCGGGCTTCGGCTTAGCCTCGACCGCCGACGCCGGTGCAGCTGCAGGCGAAGCAGGGCTTTGCGCGCTCGTGGGTGCTGTTTGCGGCTTGGGCAGCATCACCGGCTTGTCGATGGAGGCCTTGAGGTCGAGCGAGGGCGTCTCGTCGCGCACGCTCTCGATGGCTTTCCGCACCTCCTCGACCTCGCTCTCGCGCATAGCCTCCTCGAACTGGCGCTGGAAGTCGGCCGCCGCGCGCCTGAGCTTGCCGGCGTAGTGGCCGAAGGTGCGCATCAGCCGCGGCAGGTCCTTGGGGCCGACCACGACGATCGCCACCACGGCGATGACCAAAAGCTCCGACCAACCGATGTCGAACATGCGCGTGGTTCAGGGCGAGGATTGCTGAGGGAGCGCCAACGGCAAGGCGTAGCGCGGCGCCCCGCCCGAGACTAGCCCGATTTCCGGCTCCGCGTCGCCTTGGCGCGGGAGGCGGACTTGGTGGAGGGCGCTTCCGCCTTCGTGACCTTGTGTTCGATGACCTTGGGCTCGGGCTTGGCCGGCTCGTCGGCCTGGTCGTCGTCGGCCATGCCCTTCTTGAAGGACTTGATGCCTTGGGCGACGTCGCCCATCAGCTCGGAAATCTTGCCGCGCCCGAACAGAAGCACGAACAGCACGAGCACAATCAGAATGTGCGACCAGCTCAGTCCCATTCTCGATCTCCCACGCGCGGACCTAAGCGCGCTCCAATTTCGCGGCACTATGGCAGCAAAGGCCGTCCCGTCGCAAGCCGGGCTAGGCTGGGGCCCGGCTTCATGGGGAAACCGGCTCGGCGCCTTCCTCGGCCTCGAACACGAGGACGGCGCCGGTATCGATGCCCACACCCACTTCCGAGCCAAGCGGGGGCACGTCACTCTCCCTGATGCGGGCGAGGATCGGGGCGTCGAGCCCCTGCACGGCCACCTCGACCAGGGCCACGTCGCCGAGGAAGCGCGGCTCGAGGACGCGTCCCGGTAACCCCTGCCCGGCGGACAGCAAA
>DASYIU010000120.1:0-14328 GCA_035997285.1 Methyloceanibacter sp.
CACGGCCCTCGGCGCGGGCGCGCTCGCGCATGGCGGCAAGCTCCTCAGGGCTCGCGTAGCAGCGATAGGCTTTCCCTTCGGCAAGCAGCTGCTCCGCCGCCTCGCGGTGGCGTTGCGCGCGCGTCATCTGATAGAGGGGCTCGCCGTCCCACTCGAGATCGAGCCAACGCAGCCCGTCGAGGATGGCGAGGATCGCCCCTTCCGTGGAGCGCGCCTGGTCGGTGTCCTCGATGCGCAGCAGCATCTTGCCGCCCTTGGCGCGTGCATAGAGCCAATTGAAGAGGGCGGTGCGGGCGCCGCCGATATGCAGATAGCCCGTGGGCGAGGGCGCAAAACGCGTGATGACCTTTTCGCTCATGGACGGGTTGCCGCTTCCAAGTGAAGGGTTAGGTACGGAACGCGGCCGTGATGTAGCATGGGTGGCAGATGCGGGGTAAGGGCAGGGGCGGGGGCACCCTTGCCGGTTCTGGGCATCGCGCATGCCGGGCCGGGGTGAAGAGGCGTGGGGCGGCGAGGATCGTGCGCCTCAGAGGAGCCGAGGCGGCCTGGTCGCCGCGGCGCTCGCGGCGGCCGCGCGCGCGCTCGAAGCCGAGCAGGATCGCTGGTTCCTGTGGCTCCCCGTGCTGTTTGCCGGGGGCATCATCACCGATTTCGCCCTTGCCGACGAACCCGGCCCGCGGATGGCGGCAGCTCTGGTGCTCGGCGCCATCGGGCTTTGCCTCGCCGCCAAACGTGCAGCCCTTGGTCTTGCCATCGGCGGGGCGCTGCTCGCTTTCGCGTCAGGCTTCGCCACCGCCAAGCTTCGCACTGAGATCGCCCGGGCGCCCGCGCTTGCACATGAGCTCCGCTACGTCACGGTGACGGGGTTCATCGAGACCCATGAGCTTCGCGACAAGGGCAGGGCGCGGATCATGCTGCGAGTCATTCCCGTGGGCGACCTCAAGCCAGAGGAGCGTCCCTATCGTGTGCGCGTGACCATGTCTGCCAAGGACGGCGCGGGCGCCAGGATCGGCGAGGCCATCATGCTGAAGGCGACGCTTCAGCCTCCGCTCGAGCCGTCGAGCCCGCCGGGTTCGATTTCGGACGCCAGGCCTGGTTCACGAGCCTTGGCGCAACCGGCTACGCGACGAGCAAGATCGAGGCCCTGAAGGAGGCCCGCCCCCCGCCATGGGACTTGGCAGCCTGGGCGTCGGTCGATGCGCTCAGGGCCAGGGTCAACGCCCGCATCAGGGGGGCGCTGTCCGGCGAGACCGGCGAGATCGCCGTCGCGCTCATCACCGGCGAGCGCGGCGGCATCTCCGAGGAGCTGAACCAAGCGATGCGCGATTCAGGCCTCGCCCACATCCTCTCCATTTCCGGACTGCATATGGTGATCATGGCGGGAACCGTGCTTTGGCTCGTGCGCGCGCTGCTAGCGCTCGTGCCTGGACTTGCGCTCCGCTTCCCCATCAAGAAATGGGCGGCCGCCGCGGCACTCCTGGCTGCCGCCTTCTACCCTGTCCTTTCGGGCGCTGCCGTTCCGACCGTCCGCTCCTGGATCATGATGAGCATCGTGCTCATGGCGATGCTCGACCGGCCGGCGCTCACCATGCGCAACGTGGCGCTCGGTCTCGTTATTGCCGCCTTTGGCCTTGCGCTCGCACCGGGAGGCCAACGGCCCGACGTGCTTATCGACCGGACGGCGAGACCGCAGCGCTGAGATCGGAGGGAGGCAGCCTCGTCTTTCCGCCTGCCACGGCGGCAGGCTACAGCGTGGACAATTGGCTTCTCGCCGACGGCGACGACCGGGACGCCGCAGCCGCCAGTAGCGAGGGCACCTTCCACTGCGATTCTCTCGGCTGCATCGGTACGGTTAAAAGGCAAGACAGTAGTGCTGATCCGCCATCCGGCCGCGCTCGAGGAGGGGCCTAGCCATCGCGCCCGTCACCATCGGCAAAAAATGCCGCGCCCCGCGGGTCATCGTCGATCGGCGCATGCTGAAATCGGAAGGCGCTTCCGCCCTCTATATCAAGGGGCTCTCGATTCGCACCGAGACGGTCGCTGCTGCGCGCGGGCGGCGCCCCTGGGTGCCTGACCACACCATGGTGAGAACAGAGAGGCCTTCGCTCTCTGGCCACGTCGAAGCCCATGGCAACGAGGCCGACGATGGTGCTGGCGATGCACCCAAGAGCCTCAGCGGCAATCCCGATGAGTGATTGAGCCTTCAGTACCGGCGGATGAGGCCGACCAGGCGCCCCTGCACGCGCACCCGGTCGGGGCCGAAGATGCGCGTCTCATAGCTCGGATTGGCGGCTTCCAGCGCGATGGAATCGCCACGCCGGCGCAAGCGCTTCAGCGTCGCCTCCTCCTCATCCACCAACGCCACGACGATGTCGCCGTTACTGGCGTCCTCGCATTTCCGCACGATAATGGTGTCGCCTTCGAGGATGCCGGCCTCGATCATGGAATCGCCTTTCACCTCGAGCGCGTAATGCTCCCCCTTGGTGAGGAGCTCTGGCGGCACCTCGATTGTGCTGAGTCGGGTCTGGATCGCCTCGACGGGGACGCCGGCGGCGATGCGGCCCATCACCGGCACGCTGACGGTCTGGGGCAGGCTCTCGCCTTCGGCGACCTGAGGCACCCGCCCCAAGCTTCCCTCGATCACGCTCGGCGAGAAGCCGCGCGACCGCTGGGCGAGCGGCTGCGGCATGGAATCGGGCAGCTTCACGATCTCCATGGCGCGCGCGCGGTGGGGGAGCCGGCGCACGAAGCCGCGCTCCTCGAGCGCCGTAATCAGCCGGTGGACGCCGGACTTCGACTTGAGGTCGAGCGCCTCCTTCATCTCATCGAAGGAGGGCGGTACGCCTGATTCCTTCAACCGCTCATGGATGAACATGAGAAGCTCTTTCTGCTTCGTGGTGAGCATCTGATCCCCTTTGGGCGGCGAGGTCTTGGAATGTTCGACGCCTTAACGATTCGGGCGTCCGCTTGTACAAAGCATGAACAGTCTAACTGTTCTGTTTGTGTTCCGCAAGCGGTTCGCCACAAAATGCGGGGGCATCGACACCTAGACAGCGTCTCGCGCGATTCGGGTTTCCGGCACCTTAACCGCGGTCGAGGGTGACGATCCTCACGCGCTCGCCGCGCGCAAGCGGAGCTGCATCGGCAGCTCGCACGATGAGGCAGTCGGCTCGCGCCAGGTCTGCGACGAGCGAAGAATCCTGGGAGGGCAGGGGACGCACGACACGCTGACCGTCCTCTCGCCATTCCGAGATCGCTCCCATGTAGTGCTGGCGCGGGCCGTTGGCTTGAAGCGCCTCGCCGAGCACGGCCTCAGGGTAAGGCCGCGCGGCTCCCGCAACTCCAAGCATGCGCTCCAGCATCGGCACCAAGAATACATGAGCGCAGACGAGCGACGAGACCGGGTTCCCCGGCAGGCCGAGCACGCGCTGGCTGCCTAGCCGGCCAAAAAGGAGAGGTTTGCCGGGCCGCATGGCGATCTTCCAGAAGTCGAACTCGAGCCCCTCGGACTTAAGTGCGCTCGCCACGAGGTCGCGCTCGCCCACGGAGGCGCCCCCAATAGTCAGAAGGATATCGGCGGCGCTGCCGGAGCGGGCGAGCGTAACGAGGCTCTCCGGATCGTCCTTGGCAATGCCGAGGCTCATGGCCTCGCCACCCGCCTTCTCGATCAACGCGGCAAGGCCATAAGGCACTGACGAGACGATCTGGTCCTTGCCGAGCTCGGAGCCCGGCAGCACCACCTCATCGCCGGTGGCAAGGATCGCGACCTTCGGCTTGCGGCGGACCGGCACCTCGGCGTGGTTCATGCTGGCGGCGAGCATCAGCTCCCGGGGGCCGAGCCTCGTGCCGGCGGCAAGCAGCACCTCGCCCTCCTTGAAGTCCTGTCCGCGTGGCCGGATATGCCGGTCAGCATCGGCCTCTTTAACGGTCACGACGCCATGGGCCTCATCGGCGTCCTCCTGGATGACGATAGTGTCCGCGCCCTTGGGCACGGGCGCTCCGGTGAAGATGCGCACCGTCTCGCCGCGCCCGACACTGCCACTAAAGCCCGCGCCGGCTGCCGATACGCCGATCAGCCTGAGCGTCGCGGGGAGCGCTACCACGTCCTCGCCGCGGACCGCATAACCGTCCATTGCGGAGGCGTCGAAGGGCGGCTGGGTCAGCCGCGCTGCGAGGTCCTCGGCGAGCACGCGGCCGCTCGCCTTATCGAGCGCCACGCGCTCGGCCTCAAGCGGCACGAGCCCTTGGGTCACGCGGGCAAGGGCTTCAGCGACGGAAAGAAGAGCCATCAGCGCTCGAAATGGCCCGAGCGGCCGCCGGTCTTCTCCACCAAGCGGATGCCGGAGAAGGACATGGCCCGGTCGACCGCCTTCACCATGTCGTAGAGGGTGAGGCAGGCGATCGAGACCGCCGTCAGCGCCTCCATCTCGACGCCGGTCTTGGCATCGACCTTGGCGGTCGCCTCGACGCGCAATCCGCACGGATCGCGCGACGGCTGGAAGGCGACGGTCACCTCCGTCAAGGGAAGGGAGTGGCAGAGCGGGATCAACTCGGCCGTGCGCTTGGCCGCCATGATGCCGGCGATCCTGGCGGTCGCGAGCACGTCGCCCTTAGGCGCCTTGCCCGCAAGGATCAGGTCGAGCGTCGTGGGCGCCATGGCCACGAAGCCCTCGGCGATTGCTGTGCGGGAGGTGACCTCCTTGGCCGAGACATCGACCATGCGCGCTTCGCCCTTCTCGTTGAGGTGACTGAGGCGCGCGGTCATGGCGCGACCTCCGCCCGCGTCTTTGCCTTGGAGGCGGAAAGCAGAGCGCGGGTCGCTGCCGTCACGTCGTCCTGCCGCATCAGGCTCTCGCCGACGAGGAAGGCGCGCACCCCGCATGCGGCAAGTCGCGTGATGTCGGCATGGGTGAAGATGCCGCTCTCGGCAATGACGATGCGATCGGAGGGCACGCACGGCGCAAGATGCTCGGCGACGGTGAGGCTCGTGGCGAAGGTCTTGAGGTCGCGGTTGTTGATGCCGATGAGCGGCGTATCGAGCAAGAGCGCGCGGGCAAGCTCCGCCTCGTCATGCACCTCGGCCAGAACGTCCATGCCGAGATCACCCGCAGCGCCTGCAAGGTCGCGCGCGGTTGTGTCGTCGACCGCGGCCATGACGATCAGGATGCAGTCGGCGCTCCACGCCCGTGCCTCGAGCACCTGATAGTGGTCGACCATAAAGTCCTTGCGCAGCGCCGGGAGCTCGGTCGCCTGGCGTGCCGCCGTCAAATATTCCGGGCGCCCCTGGAAGGACGGCGCATCGGTGAGCACCGAGAGGCAGGCGGCGCCCCCTGCCGCGTAGGCGCGTGCCAGGCTCGGCGGATCGAAATCAGCCCGGATTAAGCCTTTGGATGGGCTTGCCTTCTTGATCTCGGCGATGAGCGCAAAGTCGCCAGCCGCGATGCGTGACCGCAAGGCTTCGGCAAAGGGCCGTGGCGGGGCGGCGGCCTCCGCGCGAGCGCGCATGGCCTCTCCGCTCACCGCCTCCTTGGCGGCCTCGATCTCTCTCCGCTTGTAGCCAAGGATCCTGTCGAGCACCTCTGCCATGGCGAGTCAGACCCTATCACGGCTAAGCGCGACGAGCGCGTCGAGAACGCCTTTGGCCTTGCCGCTGTCGATCGACTCTGCGGCAAGCGTCACACCCTCTCTGAGGGTCTTGGCCTTGCCAGCGACGAGCAGCGCCGCCGCCGCGTTCAGAAGCACGATATCCCGGAGCGGGCCTTGATTTCCTTGCAGCACGGCACGGATATGGGCGGCATTCTCGATCGCATCGCCGCCGATCAAGTCCTCGGGCCTTGCGTCAGGCAGTCCGGCATTACGAGGCGAAATCCTGAATGTCGTGACCTCGCCTCTATCCAGCACCGCGACATGGCTGATGCCCGTGGTGGTAAGCTCGTCCAGACCGTCGGCGCCATGCACGACCCAGGCGCGCTCCGCTCCCAACAGGCCGAGCACGCGAGCGATCGGTTCCACCCATTGCTCGCTGAAGACGCCGACCAGTTGATATTTGGTGCCGGCCGGATTGGCGAGCGGCCCAAGCAGATTGAAGATGGTGCGCGTGCCGAGTTCGCTGCGCACCTTCGCGACATGGCGCATGGCTGCGTGATGGGCCGGCGCGAACATGAAACCGAGCCCGCATGTCTCGATTGCGCGCGCGATCGTCTCTGGGCTGCACTCGATATCCACACTGAGTGCGGCGAGCACGTCCGCCGAGCCCGAACGCGAGGAGATCGACCGGTTGCCGTGCTTGGCGACCTTGACGCCCGCTCCCGCGACGACGAAGGCGGCGCAGGTTGAAATATTGTGGGTGCCCTTGCCGTCGCCCCCAGTGCCGCACGTGTCGATAGCGCCTTCGGGCGCGCGCACGGGGATGGCTTTCGCCCGAAGCGCGCGGGCGGCGCCGGCGATTTCCTCGACCGTCTCGCCGCGGACGCGCATCCCCATCAGCAGCGCGCCGATCTGCGCATCGGTCGCGGCACCTGACATGATCAGCTCGAAGGCTTTGGTTGCTTCGCCCTGGGTAAGGCTTTGGCCGGACGCCACCTTGCCGATGGCAGTGCGCAGATCGGCGGGCGTCGCGGTCCCTGCCAGCGCGGGGCTAGAGGGCACCGACCGCTTCTCTTTGCGCGACCCCGCGCGCGCGCCGCTCGACGCGGGCAAGGTCGAGGAAATTGGCGAGCAGCTGGTGGCCGTGTTCCGACGCAATGCTCTCGGGGTGAAACTGGACTCCGTGCACGGGATAGCGCTTGTGTTGTAAGCCCATGATCACGCCGTCAGCCGTCTCCGCCGTGATCTCGAGCTCATCGGGAAGGGTGACTCGCTCGACGATGAGCGAATGGTAACGCGTGGCGGAGAAGTCCTGCGGGATGCCGGCGAAGACGCCCTTGCCGGTATGGTGCACCTTCGACAGCTTGCCGTGCATCAGGGTTGGCGCGCGGACGACGCGGCCGCCGTAGACCTGGCCGATGGCCTGATGACCGAGGCACACGCCGAGGATCGGCACCGCGGACCCGGCCCGTTCGATCAGCTCAAGGCAGATGCCGGCGCGGTTGGGATCGCAAGGCCCAGGCGACAGCACGATCGCCCCGGGCGCCTCGGCCAGGACCGCATCGACGGTGACCTTGTCGTTGCGGTAGACGCGGGTCGGGGCGCCCAATTCACCAAGGAAATGAACGAGGTTGTAGGTGAAGCTGTCGTAGTTATCGATCAGGGTCAGCATAAGGCTGGTGTTACGCCCGCACCTTGCACGCCGTCAAGGTGTGGGGTCCCCTTTCGGAAAACCCTAGGCGCGCACGTCCTTGGGCGAGAGAAAGAGGTTCAAGGTCCCGCTATTGACCGTGACACCGCTCCAAGGCCCGCTCGCGAAGTTGATCACCGCAAGCCCCGCCGTGGGATATTTCGCTCTGAGACGATCCCGCAAAGATTTCGGGCCTGAACCCACGAGATCGAGTGCGAAGGCTTGAATCTCAGGGTTGTGGCTAACCAGCATGACGCGGGTAGTCCCAGGCCCGATCGCCCGCATCATCTCGAGCATGGTCTCGGGCTTCGCGTGATAGAGGGCGTCCTCATAGACGACCTTCGGCTCGACCTTGAGCTGAGGCAAGACGAGCGCGAGGGTATCGCGCGTGCGCCGCGCCGAAGAGCAGAGCACGAGCTCGGGATCGATCCCGTGCTTGGTCATGGCCTTGCCCATCAACGGCGCGTCGGTCACCCCGCGGGTGGCAAGCGGCCGGTCCTGATCGGGAAGCGTGGGATTGTCCCAGCTCGATTTTGCGTGGCGCAGCAGGCTGAGCGTAAGCATCGGGCCGCCTCCACGCTTACTGGCCGCGCTTGGCGCGGGCGGCGAAGCGCACGGCTTCGTCGGCGGCCTTGAACAGCGCGCGCGCCTTGCTCACGCACTCCGCCTGCTCGCGCTCGGGCACCGAATCGGCAACGACGCCGGCGCCCGCCTGCACATACATGGTGCCGTCCTTCACCACCGAGGTCCTGAGCACGATGCAGCTGTCCATCTCGCCGTCGGCGGAGAAATAGCCGACACAGCCTGCATAGGGCCCACGCGCCGCATCCTCGAGCTCATCGATGATCTCCATGGCGCGCACCTTGGGAGCCCCCGACACGGTGCCGGCCGGAAAGCCCGCCATCAGCGCGTCGACCGCATCGAAGTTGGAAGCGAGCCTCCCTTCGACGTTCGACACGATATGGATGACCTGGCTGTAATATTCGAGGAAGAATGAGTCGGTGACGCGCACGCTGCCCACTTCGGCCACACGGCCCACGTCGTTGCGCCCGAGGTCGAGAAGCATCAGATGCTCGGCGCGCTCCTTGGCGTCGGCGAGAAGCTCTGCCGCCAACGCCTTGTCCTCTTCGGGGCTCGCCCCGCGTGGGCGTGTGCCGGCGATCGGCCTGATGGTGACTTTGCCGTCGCGGACCCTGACTAGGATCTCGGGGCTCGACCCCACCACGGCGAAGCCTCCGAAATTGAGATAATAGAGGAAGGGCGAAGGATTGACCCGCCTGAGCGCGCGGTAGAGCGCGAAGGAGGGCAGCGTGAACGGCGCCTCGAAGCGCTGACTCAGCACCACCTGAAAGATGTCGCCGGCGGCGATGTAGTCCTTGGCGCGCGCGACCTTCGCCATATAGGCCTCGGGCTGCGTGGTCGGTTTCGGCTCCGGATGCGCTGCGTCCAAGTCGAGCTCGCTCGCAAGGGGCAGAGGCTGCTCCAGCCGCTCCAGGACAAGGTTCAACCGGTCGGCCGCCCGCGCGTAGGCCGACTTGGCGCTGACGCCCGGCGCCGGCCGCACCGGCGTCACCACCGTCATCTCGTCTTTGACGCTGTCGAAGATCACGATCAGCGTCGGCCGCACCAGGATGCTGTCGGGAAGGGCGAGAGGATCGGGCTTCTCGGCGGGCAGATGCTCGATCAGCCGCACCGTGTCGTAGCCAATATAGCCGAAAATGCCCGCGGCCATGGGGGGCAGCTCGGGCGGCAACGCGATCGCCGATTCGGCAAGGAGCGCGCGCAGCGAAGCGAGCGTCGGCAAGGGCGAGGGCGCGAACGCGTGAAGATCCGTCTGAGGCACGCGGTTGATCTCGGCCTTGGCCCCATCGGCGCGCCAGATGAGATCCGGCTCGCAGCCAATGATGGAGTAGCGGCCGCGAGTGGCGCCGCCTTCGACCGATTCGAGGAGGAAGCTGTTCGGCCGTTCATGGGCAAGCTTCAGCATGGCCGAGACGGGGGTCTCGAGATCGGCCACGAGGCGCGTCCACGCCACCTGCGCCACGCCTTCGTCGTAACGGCGCGCGAAAGCGGGAAAATCAGGCTCGATGGGGGCAGCGCCGCCTAGCTGCGTCAAGGGCGTGACCGCGGGAGCGGATCTCATGGCTCTTCGCTGGTGCCGACGAGCTTGGCGAGAGCCTGCTGGTTGACGCTTACCCCATAGCGGCTTTCCAGGGCGCCGAAATATTCGGCGATGGCATCCTCGCTGGCGAGAAGCGCGATCTGCTCCTTGAGGCGAGCGACTGCGGCTGCGTCTAGCGGTGGCGGGGGGGTAACCTTGTCGACCTGGAACACGATACGGCCTTCATCGACCCCCGAAGGGGCCGATCCGTAGCCCTTCTCCGGCAAGGTGAAGGCCTGAGACACGGCAGGCGGCAGCACGTTCACGGTGATGCTGTCGCGCTTCAACGGGTCGCTGGTCAGGATCTCGACATTTAGGTCCTTGGCGACGTCCTCCAGCGTCTTGCCGCCGTTCAGACTGGTGACGAGGTCTTGCGCATACTTGGCGACCTGGGCGCGCACTTCATCGGTGCGCCAGTCTTTGGTCACCTCGTCTTTCACCTGATCGAAAGGCTTCAGCTGCTCGGGCGTGACGCCCAGCACCTCATACCAGATGACCCCTTCGTCCTTGGCGTCGATCGGGTCGTTCTCGACCCCCGTATCGGTGGCGAAGGCCGCGTTGAGCACCTCCTTTTGCGCCGGCAAGGTGACGGTCGAGCCATCGGGCTTGCGCCCTTGGCGGTCGACCTGATCGATGTCCTGATAGGTCAGCTTGAGCTTGCCGGCGGTCTCCGACAGCGTCGCCCCTGAGGCGAGCGAGTCCTCGATCTTGTCATGCAGCTCGAAGATGGCGCCGGACGCGCGATCTTTGAGGAGCTTCTTCTCGATCTCGGCTTTGGCCTCGTCGTAGGTCGGGGTCTTGCCGGGGTCGATCCCGGTGACGCGCAGCAACACAACGCTTCCGAGCTTGCCGGTGACCGGCTCGCTTACCTTGTTTTGCTCGAGCTTGAAGACGGCCTCCGCGATCGCGGGATCGGCAAGGTCGTTGCGGGTCACCGTGCCAAGATCGATGTCGGCCTCGCTCACTCCCTGGTCCTTGGCCACCGCGACGAAGTCGGCGCCCGACTGAATCTTCTCATAGGCGGCGGTGGCGGCGGCCATGTTGGGGAAGGGGATCTGCTGCACGTGCCGGCGCTCCGGCTTACCGAGCTGATCCTTCTCAGCCTCGTAGGCTGCCTTGATGTCGCTCTCGGGGATCTGCATCTGGTCTTTGACGCTCTCCGGCGTGACCGCAAGGACGCCGATCTTGCGAAACTCGGGCTGCGTGAATTTGCCGTGGTGATTCTCGTAATAGCGCTTGAGCTCGTCATCGCCAGGATCGGCAATCGTGCCAGCGGCAGCCTGCGGCACCAGCACGTAGCGAAGCGTGCGCGTCTCGCCGTTATAGCTGTTGAGCGCGCCGACCAGGACGTCGGAGCTGTTCGCCACTTTGCCGATGGTGGTGAGGATCTGCCGGCGCAAATTGCGCTCGCGCAGCGAGTTCAAATAGCCCTCTTCGCTCATGCCGATGGCGCGCACCCCCTGCTGGAAAGCGGCAGGGCTGAAATTCCCCGTGGGGTCCTTGAAGGCGGGATCCTTCATGATCTCTTCGAGGAGCGCCGCGTCGCTGATGCTGAGATGCAGATGCTTCGCGTGGGTATCCACGGCAGCGCCGCCGATCAGCCGCTCCAGCACGCGGGCGTCGAGGCCAGCCGCGCGGGCTTCCTGCAGGCTGAGGCTGCGCCCGGCTTGCGAGCTCATGGCGCGGAGCACGTCCTGCTGCGCCCGCATATAGTCCTGGGAGTTGATCTCGGTGTCGCCGACGCGGATCAGAGTCTGCCTGCCATAGCCCCGGAAAATGTCGGCGATGCCCCAGATGCCGAAGCTGAACACCAGCATGCCCATGAGGATCATGCCAAACAGTCGTCCTGCGCCTTTGCGTAAAGTGTCGAGTGCCACGCTGGTGAGCCTTCCAATCGCCATTTGCCAAAGCCGCGCGGGGGTCCGATGCTTGGACATCCTCGCGCGGCGGCGGCATCATAGGTAGCAAGCTTCGGTGCGGCAAGGCAGGGTATTTGGCCAAACCCTTGGCAAAGGTTCAAAAACCGCCTCCTGACCGGGGCTGGCGGGAAGGCGGGTGAGAGGAGGGGGCGTGAGAGCGATCAGGCCGCTCGTCGCGGGCAATTGGAAGATGCACGGCCTTGGCTCGTCCTTGGCCGAGTTGCGGTCGTTGCTCGATCGCCTGGCGGAGGTCCCCGTGCCCGAGGCGGACGCCATGGTGTGTCCGCCGGCGACGCTGCTTGCCCCCGCCAAGGACAGCTTGGCCGGAAGCGCGGTCGCGCTTGGCGCCCAGGACTGCCATCCTTTGCCATCAGGCCCGCATACCGGGGACATCTCCGCCGAGATGCTGGCCGATGCCGGCGCGACTGCCGTCATCGTCGGACATTCGGAGCGGCGCACCGATCACGGCGACACCGACGCGCTGGTAAACGCCAAGGCAAAGGCCGCCTTCCGCGCCAAGCTCACCGCCATCATCTGTGTCGGCGAGACGGAGCTTGAGCGACGGCAGGGTGCGACTTTGGAAGTCGTCAGGCGTCAGCTGCAAGGATCGGTGCCCCGAGAGGCGCGCGCGAAGACCACCGTGATCGCCTATGAGCCGGTCTGGGCGATCGGCACCGGACTTACGCCGACGCCAGCCGACGTGGCGGAGGTGCACGGCTTCATCCGTGGCGAGCTCGGCCAATTGCTAGGCCAGGCAGAAGCGAGCCTCTGGCGCATCCTTTACGGAGGCTCGGTCAAGCCCGCCAATGCGAGCGAGCTCCTGTTCGTGCCTGACGTGGACGGGGCTCTAGTCGGCGGGGCAAGCCTGAAGGCGAGCGATTTCTATGGGATTTTATCGGCCTATGCCAGCAGGGGCGGCGCCTGACAGGAGCAAAACCCTTGCGAGCAGGGTTGGCAAACGAGGCAATCTTCGCCATTCTGGCAAGGCTGATTTGCGGCAAGGGACGATCTTTCCCACGGGACGCCATGATGCTGTTGCTGCGCTTCATCGCCGTGGCCCTTCTCACAGCGGCGCCGCTTAGCGCCGTCGCCGAGCCGCTCGACAAGGACAGCTGCGTTGGCTTGCAGAGCCAGCGCAACAAGCTCCTTACCCGCGAGATGCGGGCCGCTCTCGATCGCGGACCTGATTGGGTGAAGACCCATTTGAACCCCGAGGAGCTCGAGCAGGTCCGGCAGTTCTTGCTCGTCGAGGAGAAGATCGAGTTTCGTTGCCGTGGCGGCGGCGTAGCCAAACCTGCGGAAAAGGCCCCGGAAACCACCACAAACGCCGACGTGGTCACGTTGCCCGACCGCAAGCCCGCGCCACCGTCAGCGACGACCGACGACGCCAAGCCTAGCCAAACCGTTGCGGATTCGGATAAGACAGCGCCTTCCAATCCGAAGGCCACTCGATGATCACTGTTCTTCTGCTTATCCACGTCATGATTGCCGTTTCGCTTGTCGGCGTCATCCTGTTGCAGCGCTCCGAAGGGGGCGCGCTCGGAATCGGCGGTGGCGGTGGCGGTTTCATGACCGGCCGCAGCGCCGGCAACGCCTTGACCAAGACCACGGCGATCCTCGCCGCCTGCTTCTTCATGTCGAGCCTGGCGCTCTCGATTCTGGCGAGCCAGCACCGCGGGACGCCCTCGATCCTGAGTCCGGCAAGCCAAACGGGTGGACCGGTTCCGGGGCTCGCTCCCCTGCAGGTCCCCGCCGCGCCGGCTCCCGCCAGCCCGCCGGCGCCGGCAACTCCTGCAGCCCCGTCAGCGCCGCCGTCGCCATAGCAGCCGCAAGACAGGCACAAGCTTAAGCCGCTTGTGTGCGTCGTGCTGTTTGGGGCTCACGACTCAGCGACATTTAGTGTATGGTCGAGGCCCATGGCGCGGTACGTTTTCATTACCGGCGGCGTGGTTTCCTCACTCGGCAAGGGACTCGCCTCGGCGGCGCTCGGAGCGCTGCTCCAGGCGCGCGGGTTCAGCGTGCGCCTGCGCAAGCTCGACCCCTATCTCAATGTCGATCCAGGGACCATGAGCCCCTATCAGCACGGTGAGGTGTTCGTCACCGACGACGGCGCGGAGACCGATCTTGACCTCGGCCATTACGAGCGCTTCACTGGGCGCCCGGCGAGCCAGGCCGACAACATCACCACCGGGCGCATCTATCAGGAGATCATCGGCAAGGAACGGCGCGGCGATTATCTCGGCGCGACGGTACAGGTCATCCCCCACGTCACCGACGCCATCAAGGCCTTCATCACCACCGGCAACGAGGGCGTCGATTTCGTGCTTTGCGAGATCGGCGGCACGGTGGGCGACATCGAAGGGCTGCCCTTCTTCGAGGCGATCCGCCAACTCGGCAACGAGCTGCCGCGCGGGCATACCGCCTTCATCCATCTGACGCTGGTGCCCTTCATCCCGAGCGCCGGCGAGCTGAAGACCAAGCCCACCCAGCATTCGGTGAAGGAGCTCAGATCGATCGGCATCCAGCCCGACGTGCTGCTCTGCCGCACCGACCGGCCGCTGCCCAAGGACGAGCGGCGCAAGATCGCGCTGTTCTGCAATGTGCGCCCCGAAGCGGTCATCCAAGCGCTTGACGTGGCGAGCATCTACGACGTGCCGGGCGCCTATCACGCCGAGGGGCTCGACCGCGAGGTCTTGGCCGCTTTCGGCATCACCACCGCGCCCGCTCCCGACCTCGAGCGGTGGCGGCAAATCTCTGAGACCGTCGCCAGCCCTGACGGCGAGGTGACCGTCGCCGTTGTGGGCAAATACACAGGGCTGAAGGACGCTTACAAGTCGCTGAGCGAGGCGCTCGTCCATGGCGGCATCGCCAACAAGGTGAAGGTCAACCTGGAGTGGATCGAATCGCAGACCTTCGAAAGCCAGGACGCCGCCGCCTATCTCGAGGACGTGCACGGCATCCTCGTGCCTGGC
>DASYIU010000121.1:0-2574 GCA_035997285.1 Methyloceanibacter sp.
GAGCCAGACGCTCGAGGCCCTCGCCGTGATGGACCGATGGTTGACGAACATGCGCCTCGCTCCCGAGAAGGGAATCGCCGGCAACAAGCCCGCCGAGGCCGTCGACTCCTGCTTCAACCTGCAGGGCACGAAGATCTGTGCCGGCAGCGATGCATGGAGCGGTGTCCTCGACAGTGCCGCCCCGGGCCCCTGCACGCAGCAGTTCCCGTTGTACGGCACGTCGCGCACGGTGGCTGGCGCGCCCATCGAAGGCGGCATCTACAGCTGCGCGCTGAAGCCCGTGGAGCAGGCCGTGGCAGAGGGTGCGTATGCGCCATGGACGCCCGGGGCCAACGACGTCGCTGCCCTGAAGAAGATCTTTCCGCAAGGCGTGTGCAACTACGCCCTGCCCGACAAGGCACGACCTTGAGCGTCGATGAGCGGCCGGCCTCAACTTTGAAAGATCGCCGCCATTGAGGCGCTGAACTCGGCGACGGTCGTTAGTCTGAGCCGACAATCGCCGTCCGCGCGTGAGCGGCGGCCCATGGCCGATCGCGGCGCTATCGGATGTGGGCTTTGGTGCTAGTCGACGCGGACGACTGCTTCGGTCGGGCGAACTCAGAAAGTGATTCGGCTGTACCCGACCCTGAACCGACATCCGTTGCCCTGAACTCGGCGCGCCCCGCAGCGGCCAGTCGGACCTGCATCGTCGCGGGCGGGGAGTTGCGCGGCGCTAGATGGACCCAGAAAGGGCACGCTGCGCGCTGGCAGGCGGCCACTTGCCTGGGCGCCCACGGCCTGAGCCAAACGCCCGCTGTGGCGTGTCCACGTCTAGTTGCAGTGTCGCTACCGCCGCTCAAGCCTTCACTTCGACCACCTGCTCGAAGCCGCCAAAGATCATGCGCTTGCCGTCGAAGGGCATAGGCGGATTGCCGGGTGTGGACGGGTCCATGCGCGGGTCTTCAATCATCTTCTTCATGGCGGCGTCGCGCGTGACCTTGTCCGGCCATTCGACCCACGAAAAGGCTACCGTTTCCTCGGCCTTAGCCTGGACCGCACGGCGGAAATCGGTGACTTTGCCGTCGGGGACGTCGTCGCCCCAGCCCTCGATCACACGGATCGCGCCCAGCTCGATGAATAGCGAGTCGAAATGACGCGCGTGCTCGATGAACTTCTGCTTGTTGGCCGTCGGAACCGCGATCACGAAACCGTCTATATAGGACATGTCTTATCTCCTGTTGGGTTGGCCGGTCGACGCACCCGACTGAGAGCGCCTCGTACTTTATCGACGAACGGAAGGAAGCCGATTCGACATGAGGTGCTCAGTGCGCGGGCGCGCGTCCTGTGGCCGCGATGGCTTGTTCGAGCACTGCCTGTCGACAACATCCGCTACTGGCCCAATCACGTCGATCCGGCAGCGTCGGGCGCGTCTTGACAGACGGCCTCGACGTTGTGGCCGTCCGGATCCAATACATATGCACCGTAGTAGTTCGGGTGGTATTGCGGGCGCAAGCCCGGCTCGCCATTGTTCTGGCCGCCCGCGGCCAGCGCTGCTACGTGGAAAGCATTGACCGCTGCGCGTGAACTGACACGGAAAGCAATGTGAAGTGGTCGCGTCGGTTCGCCCTGGCTGATCCAGAGATCCGAGCCGTCCTCATGGCAGAAGCCCGCACTCGGCTTGAGCCCGCCATCCACCATGATCTCCACAACTCTCGAATGACCGATCGGCGCGAGTGCCTGAGCGTAGAAGGCCTTGCTCTTCGCGAAATCGCTGACGACGACCCCGATGTGATCGAACATGCAAACTCCCATTGAATGGTGTGCCGCAACATACCCTTGAGCCGACATTCCCGAGCCGCTGGTTCTGGCCGCTAGCGTGCAGTCAGGCTCGAGCCTCTCGAACGGGTTGCCCGATAATCAATGTCCATACACCCTCTTCCAGCAAATGACCGATACCGAGCAGCAAGTCGTTCCCCATGGGTTTACGCAGATCACAGAAGGTCGCATCCGGACTACAGACATCATCTGCGGCGAGTCTGGCGGGTGGGCCGTACCTCATGTCTTCCTTGTGGGTGGCGACATTGCCGATGACGGTCGGCCCATTGCTCGACCGCACGTCAAGAAGCCGGGCGGCCGGAGCTGAGTTGGTCTGGCCGCTCCAATGGGGAAGCGGAGGGCCGAAGGTTCGTTCAGTAGGTGCTCACGAGCGAGCACCAGTGAGCGGAACTTGAGAGGACTGCGATGAACCTGAAAGTACCCATCGAGATACTGGACGAGCTAGCGGAGACCGTGATCCGCTCGACCGGTTCCCTCGACTTGGCGAGCGGCGAGATCTTCGACGTCCGCTATGAGGTTGATCGGCCTGGATTGATGGGCATGCCGGCGGTCGACGAGCAATACGAGTTCACCAGCGGCGTGCTGTCCAACGACGGCAAGGACGTTGAATTCCGCATGGACGTTGACGTGATGCGTGGACAGTACTTCGTCAACCCGACCGAGCTACTCGAACTCAAAGTCCGAGCCGCCAAGCTCTTCGCCGGCATCGAAGGCAAGACGCTGCTCGCCGCTTCGGAGCGCGCCGCGGCGGCATCCTCC
>DASYIU010000122.1:0-2953 GCA_035997285.1 Methyloceanibacter sp.
GACCAAAGCGGAGCGTGGCTTTGAGCTTCTCGAAGACGGCAAGCATGAAGTGGAGAGGGCCGCCGATATCGACATCGGACCAAAGATGGGAAGCGGGGACGCCTTCCGCGCCATCGCCCAGAGCTGCCTCAGGCAGATCATCGCCAATGAGCCGGCGATGTGTGGAGGCCACGCCGAGGCGCTGCACCAGATGCGCATCGGTCTCCGGCGTCTGCGCGCCGCCATCTCGATCTTTGCCGATGTGATCGCCGACAAGGACCTGGACAAGATCAAGGCCGAGCTCAAATGGATCACGCAGGAGCTTGGCGCGGCGCGCGATCTCGACGTCTTTGCCGCCGACGTGCTGCAACCGCTGGCATTGGCCAATCCCGAGGACGCGGAGGTCGCCCTGACCTACCGCGACTTCGAGGCCAGGCGTGCGGCGGCTTACGCCCGTGCCGCGGGCTCGATCCGGTCCGACCGCTTCCGTGAAGCCGTGCTCGATCTCGTCGAGTGGGTCGAGGTCGGCCCGTGGGCGGTCGAGGACGATGCCGGGCGCGCGACGTTGCGAACGCGCCCGATCGCTGAGCATGCCAGGCACGAGCTTGCCCGCCTCCGCAAGCGCATCAAGAGCGGGGGCGCCGATCTTCGCCATCAAAGCGTGCGCCAGAGACACAAGCTTCGCATCCGCGCTAAGCGGCTCCGCTACGCCACCGAATTCTTCGCCAGCACGGTCCCCGGCGAGAAGAGCGCGCGGCGCCGTGCCGAAGCACTGTCGGCCTTGAAGGACTTGCAAGGCGCCCTTGGCGGCCTCAACGATCTGGCCACCCGCCACACGCTGATTACCGATGGCGCCGAGGGCCAAGCAGCGGAATCGGAAAAGGTCGCACCCGCCGCCCGCCTCGGTCCCGCCGGCATCAACGCCGAGAGGCTGCTCCTTGAGGCCGAGCAGGCCTTTGCGCGGTTTGCCCAGACCAAGGCTTTCTGGAAGGCCTAAGGCGTCGGGTGACTTTTGACGTTGCCGCGCATCTTCCGCGCCTGATCTTCGAGGCGGCGCACCGCGGCGTTGAAAGCATCGCGGATTGCCACATAGATGTCCTCATGGGCGTGGTCGACGGGCTTGGCACGATCGACCACGACCTCCTTTCCCGGCACGCTGACATCGACTCGTACACTGTAGAGCTTGCCTTTGTGATGATGGCGGTGCGGGGCTTCGACCACCACGCTGCAACCGATGATGCGGTCGTAGAAGCGTTCGAGCTTCGCCGCCTTCTTGCGGATGCGCTCCTCGACGGCGGGGGAGGGGTCCATGTTGCGGAAGCTGATTTGCAACGGTATCTGCATCGCGCGTCCTTCTTGTTTAAGCCTAATCGTGATGGGCCGAGACGGCCTTCGTCACCTCGCCGGCCAAGTCCCGCGACAGCGCGTGCGATATGTCGCCGAGGCTCACCATGCCGACCAGCTTCTGGGCCTCATCGAGCACGGGAAGCCTCCTGACCTGGTTGTCCTCCATGATGCGAATGGCGTCCTCCGCCTCTTCGGTGTCGCGGCAAAAGACGACATTCTTGCTCATCACGTCTTTCGCCAACAGCGCCGCGGAGTCCTTACCGTTGGCAATGGCCCTGATCGTGACATCACGGTCGGTGACCATGCCGATCGGCTTGCCCCCCTCGCATACCGGAATGGCGCCGATATCATAGTCCCGCATTTTCAGCGCCACCTGTTGCAGCGTTGCGTCGGGCGCGACACACTCGGCGCCCTTATGCATCATATCTTTGACTTTCATGATTTGTCTCCCTTTGCCGAGCGCTGAGGCAGGGCCGAATTGGCCGCGCAACGCTCCGTCGAATCTGTGTCCCGCTCAGGGGCTGCACCCAATCAAACTGCGCAAGGTGGTGAATTGTTCTTTGAGATCGCCATGTCTTGGCGATTGAGTTTCTTGGGGATCGCGTCCTGACCTTGACCCGGGTCAAGCAGGACATGCTGAATGTCATGCCTACATCCTGAGTCTCCGGAGAGAAGCAGGACCAACGGGCGGAGAGCGAGCGCGCCTGACCGGGCGCGGCCAATCATCCTAGCGGCGGATCACGATGCCGAGAAGAAGCCCGAGCCCGAGCGCGATGCCGAGCGCCGTCACCGGGTCGCGCCTGACCGCGGTCTCGACGGCGGCTACCGCTTCGCTCGCCTTGTCCTGAGCGCGCTCGATCTGATGCTCACTGCTGCGCTTGAGCTGGCCGGTAAGGCCCTCGACGTCCCGGCGCAGCGTCGCAAGATGCTTTGTGCCGGCAATTGCCGGCACACCATCGCGATTCTTCGCCGGCTAGCGGACGCTAGCTTCCCAACAGCGGCTACTTCATTTTGTTCACGGTCGCTTCGTCTGCTTAACTCGCTAGTTGAGACACAAAATGAATCTGCCGGTGCGCTGCACACAAATCGCCAAACTTTCCGCTTGACACCCGGGGGTGCAAGCAACGGGAACTTGATGCAGTGCAGCGAAACGCTATGGACGTTTGGCACATTTCATTGCCGTGAGCACTTTTCACTTGCAAAGCAATCACATTTGGCAATTATGAGCGGGCAGCTTGGCGATGAGTGGGATGCCGGGTTTCGTCAAACGCCCGCGTCTCTCCCTTCGCTAAGTTGTGATTCCTTGTGAGGTGTCATCGCGTGATGTGTTCATCGGAGAACCCGCCGCCAGGAGCGGGCGCGAGGCGGATTCACTTGCTTCGCAGCTTCCAGGCAGCCTCCCATATCCACAGTGACAACTTGAAAACTTGCAAGGCTCGGTGCTCTCTTGGCATTTCGCTCAAGAGTGAACGGCGCTCCGGCATACAGAATAACTCAGCTTTCGTTCGGTGAACTGAGTAGCTAGGGAGAGGAGAAAGACATGAAAATGAAGTTTGGTGTCCTGGCCGGGTCTATCATCGCAGTGATGATGGGCATGTCCGGTCAGGCTATGGCTGGCTCCGACGAG
>DASYIU010000123.1:0-3923 GCA_035997285.1 Methyloceanibacter sp.
GTGCCGAGCGTGGCGACGGCGAGAGCCTGGGTCTCGCCCCGGGTGAAGAGCGCGCTGCCATGGGTGCGGGGAAGGATGCCGACCTCGCACATGATCGGTCTGACCGTTGTCAGGTCGCGCCCGTCGATGCGCTTCTTGGTATTGAGGATGCTCGAGCGGACGACCTCCTTCTCGGCCTCCTTGAAGGCGCCTGCCACTTTCGCGGCCATCGCTCCGTCGTCATCCGCCGGAACCAGCGCGGCCACCACCTTGTCCTTGACGGCGGCGACGCGATCGCGGCGCTCCTGCTTGGCGGCTATGGCATAGGCCTCGCGCAACCCGCTCTCGCCGAGCTCGCGCACGCGCGCCACGATCTCCGTCGTGTCGTCCTTGGTCTTCAGCTCCCAGGGCTCCTTAGCGGCGCGCTCGGCGAGCTTGACGATGGCGTCGAGCACCGGCTGGAAGTGCTTGTGGCCGAACATCACGGCGCCGAGCATGACGTCCTCGGGCAATTCCTTAGCTTCCGATTCGACCATCAGCACGGCATCGGCAGTGCCGGCCACGACGAGGTCAAGCGTGCTTTCCCGCATTTCGTCGATCATCGGGTTCAGCACATGTTTGCCGTCGATATAGCCGACGCGCGCGGCGGCGATCGGCCCCATGAAAGGAATGCCAGAGAGGGTGAGCGCGGCCGAGGCCGCGACCATCGCCACCACATCGGGGTCGTTCTCCATGTCGTGCGAGAGCACGGTGGCGATGACCTGCGTCTCATTCTTGAAGCCTGAGGCGAATAGCGGCCGGATCGGCCGGTCGATCAGGCGCGAGGTGAGGGTTTCCTTCTCGGTCGGGCGCCCTTCGCGCTTGAAATAGCCGCCGGGGATCTTCCCCGCGGCGAAGGTCTTCTCCTGGTAGTTCACGGTCAGCGGGAAAAAGTCGATGCCGGTCCGCGGCTCCTTGGCGGCGACGGCGGTGGCGAGAACGCTCGTTCCGCCATAGGTGGCAAGCACGGCGCCATCGGCCTGGCGCGCGATGCGGCCGGTTTCAAGCTTGAGCGGGCGTCCCGCCCATTCGATTTCTACGGTGTGTTTGTGAAACATGTTGGTGTCCCAATGCTTAGGGAAGGATAAGGCCGCTCCAGCCGCCTGACGGCGGAGGGCTGGCCCGTTCGGTACTGCGCAAGCTCGACCGCGCGATGGCTCGTCATGACGATGGCTGTCACCGGCGGATGCCCAACCGGTTGATGAGCTTCTGGTAACGATCCGCGTCGGTGGACTTGACGTAATCAAGCAGCCGGCGCCGCTGGCTGACCATTTTGAGCAGCCCCCGGCGCGAATGATTGTCTTTACCGTGCGTTTTGAAATGCTCGGTGAGATTGGTGATCCGCTCGGTCAGGATGGCAACCTGCACCTCCGGCGATCCGGTATCGCCAGACTTGGTCGCATATTCCTTGATGAGCTCTTGCTTGCGCTCAGCGCTGATCGACATCGGATGATCCTTGCTGTTAGGGGTTTTGTCAGGGCCGGGCCGGGATGTCGTCCAGCACGGTCGGCTCAATGCGCGTGCGAACCGTAAAACGGCACCCGCGCAAGGGCTGCAATATAGGGATTATCCGGCGCGAGGCCAGCGGAATTTGCAACGGCCGGCGCGTCAGAGGCAGGAGACGAACTCGCGGAAAACCCAGCCGATCACCTTCTTCGTCTTGTAGTCGGCAACATCCACCCAGGGTTTCCCGATGGCGTCGTCCGCGTATTCCGTGATTGAGACGAGCGCGCCATTGGCGAGCGTGCCGGTGATCTTGCCATTGGGGCCGTTGCGCACGTTGAGCGGCGTGCCGGTCGGGTCGGTCACCTTGCAGCGGTCCCCGGTGGCAGCCGCCGCCAAGATTACGCAGAAGAGGAACGCTATTGCGGCTATCAAGACCCTGGTCATTCAGTCCTCCCTAGAATGCCCGTGCTTCAGCACGGCAGATTGAAGATGCGTCGCGGCTTGAGCTCCCCCTCGCTGACCTCGCCGAGGGCGACCAGCGTGCCACGCGACGTGGCGTAGACTGTCCCATTGAGGATTGGCGCGTCCCGTCCGCGCAATAGTACCGGCTGGCCCCGCCGAAGCCTAGCCGCATCGGAACCGGTGATGGCGAGGGCGGGGATGTCGTGGAGCGCCGTCTCGACCGGCAGAAGCACGCCGGCGAGGGCTTCGCGCCCGTCCGGGCCCTCGCCAAGTTGCTCGAGCGTGGCGAGCGAGACCGCGCGCTCCTCGCCAAAGGTGCCGACGCGGGTGCGGCGCAAGGCCTCGACATGGCCGAGCGAGCCGAGCTCCCGGCCGAGGTCGCGCGCCAGCGCCCGCACATAGGTGCCCTTGCCGCAACTGGCCTCGATTACGCCGTGGTCCTGATCGGGATGGGCGATCAGCTCCAGCCGCGCAATCGACACGCGCCGCGGCGCGAGCTCGAACTCCTCCTTCTCGCGGGCGAGATCGTAGGCCCGCGCGCCAGCGACCTTGAGCGCCGAGAAACGCGGCGGCACTTGGATGATCTCGCCGGTGAAGTGCGGGAGGACCGCCTCGATCTCGGCGCTGGTCGCCCGCACCCCGCTCGTCGCCACCACGGAGCCCTCGGCATCGTCGGTATCGGTCTCGGCGCCGAACTGGACCGTGAAGCGGTAATCCTTGCTTCCCTCGACCACGAACGGCACGGTTTTGGTCGCCTCGCCGAGCGCGATCGGCAGCACGCCAGTGGCGAGCGGATCGAGTGTGCCGGCATGCCCCGCCTTCGCCGCGTCGTAAAGCCGCTTCACCCGCGACACGGCCTGGGTAGAGGTCATGCCTTGCGGCTTGTCGAAGATGAGCCAGCCATGAACGGGTAAACCTTTGCGCCGCCGCGCCATCGCCGTCTCGCTTGTTCTGGTGGCGCTAGTCGTCGAGGTCGAGGTCGCGGGCGACCTTAGGCGAGGCTAGCAACTCGTCGATGCGCCGCGCGGTCTCGAAGGAGGTATCGATCTTGAAGCGGAGCTCCGGCATGAATTTCATGCTGACACGCTTCGCCACCTCGCCGCGCAGGAAACGCTTGTGCTTCTCGAGGTGGGCAACCACCTCGCTCGCCCCCTCGCCGCCAAGCGGGAAGATATAGGCCGTCGCGAGCTTGAGGTCGGGCGTCATGCGCACCTCTGGCACGGTGAGAGAGTACCGGCTCAAGACCTCATCCACGATCTCGCCGCGCGTGAAGATCTCCGATAGCGCGTGCCGGATCAGCTCGCCCACCTTCAGTTGGCGCTGGCTGGGGGCCTTGGCGGAAGCTGGCTTCGAACGCGTCATGCTAACTCTCCCGCCAGCGCGCGTGCGAAATGGGCAAGTCTCGGGATATTCTCACCGCGCCATTCAGCCCGCGGCAGCATCGCCACGATGCTGCGCATCCGCGGGGCGTCGGCAGAGTTGAGCCGTCGTACTTCGATCGGCCTCGTCACCGTTTGTCTCAGAGCGAGCGCTGGACGTGCTCGACCTCGAAGCACTCGATGACGTCGCCAGGCCGCATGTCCTGGTAGCCCTCGAACGCCATGCCGCATTCTTGGCCGGCGATCACCTCGCGCACCTCGTCCTTAAAGCGCTTCAAGGTCGAAAGCTTGCCTTCGTGGATCACCACGTTGTCGCGGATCAGCCGCACATGGGCGCCGCGCTCGACCTTGCCTTCGGTGCCGCGGCAGCCGGCGACCTTGCCCACCTTGGAGATGGTGAACACCTCCAAAATCTCTGCATTGCCGAGGAAGGTCTCGCGTCGTGTGGGCGCAAGCAGGCCCGACATCGCTTGCTTCACCTCGTCGACCAGATCGTAGATCACCGCGTAATAGCGGATCTCGACGCCGTCGCGCTCGGCCGCCTCGCGGGCCTGCGAATTGGCGCGTACGTTGAAGCCGAGCACCACGGCGCCCGACGTTGCGGCGAGCCCGACATCG
>DASYIU010000124.1:0-4745 GCA_035997285.1 Methyloceanibacter sp.
CATTGGTCAGTCCGGGCGAGGTCAAGTATAGTCGGCTTAAAGGTGACGGCGTCCTCAGGGGCTTGGGGGGGCCGGCTAGGCGCGGAAAGGCGCGCCACAAACTGGGGGGCAGGGGGGCAGAGGCCCATTCGGAATGCCCGCTATCGGCCATGACGTGGGACTTCCTGAAGATCCACATGTTGCCGAGGCCGCCGCCAAGGGCCCGCGCCGTCACCATCATGGCCAGCGTCGGGATTCTCACCGGCCTGATCTCGAGCTTGCCGTCCCCATTGCCCGATCTCCGCCTCGACGATCCCGAGCTCCTCATCAATGCGGAAGGGATCCCGCTGCATGCGGGCGTCGCCTTCGGCGCCGGCGTGGCCGGCATGCTGTGGCTATGGGCAAACCGGGACCCCGGCAAATGCCTGCTGGCCATGGCGCTTATGATCATGGGCTGGCTCGCTGCGGTCAACACGGCAAACGACGTGATGCAGGTCGTCGTAAGCTCGGACCTGTTCGGCACCGCCGAAGGGGCCAAGGCGAACCGGGAGATTGTGGGGTGGGTGCTGGCGGGAGTGATCGGCGGGGCGATCGGCGCCGGCTTGACGGCCTTCGGCGCCGGCATCGCCGCCCAAGCCATCAGGCGCCCGGAGGCCTGGGGGGTGGTCGTAGTGGTCGGCACTCTCTACGGGCTTCTGCTTTATCCCGCTGCCAGTCTCGATCAGGTCGCGCTTCTGTTCGTGCCGTGGCAGGCTGCGGTCGCTGCGTGCATCGCCTATGGCCTGACATGGCCAAGAGCATGAGCCCAAACCGGGCATGACCCATCCATGAGAGCGATTGCCGCGGGGCTGGCCTTTCTTGGAAAGCGCCTCGCCCAAGCCCTGCTCGTGATGCTGGCGATCCTCGTCATCGCCTTTGCCGTGCGCGCCGCTCTCGGCGATCCTTTGCGCGAGATCATGGGCGAGGCGGTGCCCGAGAGCGAGCGCGAGCAGCTGCGCCACGAGCTCGGCCTCGATCAGCCCTGGCCGGTACAGTTCGTGCGTTATCTCGGCGGAGCGGTCAGGGGCGATCTCGGCACCTCCATGATCTACAAGCGGCCGACGCTCGAGGCGGTGCTCGCCAAATTTCCGGCAAGCTTCGAGCTTGTGCTCGGCGCGAGCCTGATCGTGCTCCTGCTGTCGGTCCCGGCCGGGGTCTATTGCGCGGTGCGACCGCGCGCGCTTGGCGCCAAGCTCATCTTGGGTCTTAGCGTTCTCGGCATCTCGATCCCGGTTTTCCTCACCGGGATTTTCCTCATCACGATCTTCTCGGTTTGGCTCGGCTGGCTTCCCGCCTTCGGCCGCGGCGAGACGGTGAGGCTTGGCTTCTGGGAGACCGGGTTTCTCACTCTGGATGGGCTTAAGCACCTTATCCTGCCCGCGCTGACGCTCTCTTCGATCATGCTACCGCTCTTCATCAGGCTCGTGCGCGGCGCCATGCTCGACGAGCTCGGCCACGACTATGTTCGCACCGCCCGCGCCAAGGGCGCATCCTCGCTCAGGGTCTGGTTTGCCCACGCGCTGCGCAACGCGCTGCTTCCGCTCATCGCCGTTGGCGGGCTGCAGATCGGCACGCTTATCGCCTTTACGCTACTCACCGAGACGGTGTTCCAATGGCCGGGTATGGGCTTCCTCTTTCTCGAGGCGGTGACTCGCGCCGACATCCCGCTCATCACCACCTATCTCGTCTTTGTCGGCCTCCTCTTCGTCATCACCAATACCATCGTCGACATCGTGAGCCTCATGCTCGATCCCCGCATCAGCCTCGCAGGGACGCGATGAGCGCAGATGCCTTGCGCACCGGTCCCCGCGCGCTGCTCGCCTTTGCCGCCGAGCGCCCGGGTGCGGCGCTCGCCGCTTCCTTGCTGGGGACCATCGCCATTGCCGCGGCGTTCGCGCCGCTCATCGCGCCGCAGAACCCCTTCGATCTTGCGAGCTTCGACGTGCTCGACGCCGAGCTCCCGCCGTCTTGGCTGCAAGGCAGCGACCCGCGCTTTCTGCTCGGCACCGACGCGCAGGGCCGGGACCTGTTTAGCGCCATCCTTTACGGGACGCGCATCTCGCTCCTCGTGGGCGTGCTCGCAGTCGCTATCCAGGCCGCCATCGGCGTGCCCTTGGGCCTTTTCGCCGGCTATGTCGGGGGGAGGGTGGATAGCCTCGTCACCCGCGCGGCCGACGTCCAGCTCTCGCTCTCGACCCTGATGATGGCCATCATTGCGCTTGCGCTGTTCCGTGCAAGTCTTGGCGGTGAGAGCCTGAGCCGCTTCGCCGTGCCGCTGCTCGTGGTGGTCATCGGCCTTGCCGAGTGGCCCTATTTCGCTCGCACCGCGAGGGCCGCGACCCAAGTTGAGGCGGTGAAAGACTATGTGCGCGCCGGCCGCGCGCTCGGGGGAAGCGGTCTCGGCGTGGTCTGGCGCCACATCCTGCCCAACATCCTCTCGCCCCTGATCGTGGTGGCGACGACGCAAGTGGCGGGCGCCATCATGGCCGAGGCGGCGCTCTCCTTCCTCGGCCTCGGCATGCCGGTGACCAAGCCTTCTCTCGGAACCTTGATCCGCTCCGGCTACGACCTCATGTTCGCCGGCGCGTGGTGGGTGACCGTCATCCCGGGGCTAGTGCTGATCGGCATGCTGGTCTCGGTCAACGTGCTTGGCGACGCCTTGCGTGACGCGCTCGATCCGCGGCATTCGGCGCGTTGAATCGATAGCCAAGTTCGCGAGCCCTAACCGCTTGAAAGAGTGGTGGGCCCGAACCCATGAGGTATAGTGCGCCAAGCCTTGTAAGGAGCTGTCATGGACACCCCGAGTCGGGTCAATCCGGCGCTCGTCTTTTCGCTCCGCCGCGTCACCGAGGGGGCGGCCTGTGCCGCCTTCAATTGGATCGGGCGCGGCGACAGCCAGGACGCCGGCCGCGCGGCGCTCGACGCCATGCGCAGCGCCTTTGCCGAGGTCGATATCGACGCGCTGGTGGCGATCGGCGAGGCCCCGCGGGGCGAAGCGCCGCAGCCGCAACGGGGCGAGCGGCTCGGCCGCCCAAGCTCGGCCTTCAAGGCCGACATCGCCGTCGATCCGGTGGAGGGCACGAGCTACCTCGTGCGCGGCCAGACCAATGCGCTCGCCGTGCTGGCGGTAGCCCCTCGCGGCGCCATGATGAATCCGGGCCCTGCCTTCTATATGGAGAAGTTCGTCACCAGCGCTCCGGCCCGCGGCAAGATCGATCCGGGCTGGCCCGTCGAGAAGAAGCTCGCCACGTTGGCCGAGGCACTCGGCAAGGATGTCTCAGAGCTCACCGTCTTCGTCCTGGAGAAGCCGCGCCACCGCGAGCTGGTGGACCGCATCTTGGCGAGGGGCGCGCGGGTCGCCCTCTACCCCGCCGGCGATGTCGCCGGCGCGCTCATGGCCGCCATCCCGGGCTCAGGCATCGATGCCTTGATGGGAACTGGCGGCACGCCCGAGGGGGTTATGTCTGCGTGCGCCATCAGGGCGATGGGCGGCGAGTTCCTGGGCCGCCTCGATCCTCAGCTGCAAACCGAGGCGAGAGCCGTCAAGGAGGCTGGGATCGATACCTCGAAGTGGTACCGGTGCGACGAGATGATTGCATCGAGCAACGTGTTTTTCTGCGCCACCGGGATCACCACGGGCCTGATGCTCGAAGGTGTTGAGCGTACCAAGTCCCATTATAAGGTGCAGACCATGATGATAACGGGAGCAACCGGCGAGCGGCAGATCTTGACGAGCTACGTGCCGAACGAGCGCTTAGGGAGCATAGCCGCGCGCGACGTTGCTTAAACCCGGTCGGGAGGAGTGTCTTGTAGTAGTCATGTCGAAGCGGGTGGATCATCCGATCATCCTCGGCATCGTGGGTGATTCGGCGTCGGGCAAGACGACGCTGTCGACAGGCGTCGCCCAGATTCTGGGCGAGGCGCACTGCACGGTGATCTGCACCGACGACTATCATCGCTACGACCGCGCCCAGCGCGCCGCCGCCGGGCTGTCGGCGCTCGACCCCCGGGCCAACTATGTCGACGTGCTGGAGCAGCATTTGCGCCTCTTGCGTAGCGGCGAGCCGATCCTCAAGCCCGTCTACGACCATCGTCACGGCACGCTCGAGTCCCCTGAATATGTCAAGCCCAAGGAGTTCGTCATCGCCGAGGGCCTGCTCGGCTACACCACGCGCACCATGCGCGATTGCTACGACGTGAAGATCTATCTCGATCCAGAGGAGGAGCTTAGAGTGAGGTGGAAGGTCCATCGCGATACCACCAAGCGCGGTTATTCCAGGGACGAGGTTTTGTCCTCGCTGGAGAGACGGGGGATGTTCAGCCCGAACTTCATCCATCCCCAACGTACTTTCGCCGACATCGTCATCCGCTTCCAAAGGCCGAAGGGCGCCAACGGTTTGGATACCCAGCTCGACGTCCGCCACATCCTGCGCCCGACGCTGCCGCATCCCGACTTCACGCCCCTGTTCGACGGGTCGAGCAACGCGGGATTGCATCTGGAGCTTGCCCGCGACCGGGACGGCAAGCCCGTCGACGTGCTTGAGATCAACGGCAATATCTCCGACAAGAGGGCCGAGCGGATCGAAGATCTGCTATGGAACCTCATCCCGGAGGCGGGACATCTGCGCGACGAAGTGGGCCGCATCGATCTGGCCAACGGCGCAAAGAGCCATCCCCTGGCGCTGACCCAGCTTCTAATGGGGTATCACGCAGTCAAGGCTGCGATG
>DASYIU010000125.1:0-15288 GCA_035997285.1 Methyloceanibacter sp.
AGCGACGCCCTTAACAAAAAGCCCCGCTAGCGGGCAGGGCTGAGTAATGAACGGCCCTAGTCCGGGGCCAGGTTATATGAGACGGCCCTAGTCCGGGGCCGCTGGAACTATAAGCTGATTCGGTTAGGCCAAAAGCCAGGCGGGGATTGAGTGATAGTTACGCGGAGGCCAGGGAAGCCGAAGCCGACGCCCCACGACCAAAAGAAACGGCCCCGGAAGGAGATCCGAGGCCGTTCGACGCGAAAGTCATTTTTTAAAGGCTAGGCTTCTTGCCGAGCGGTTACCGCTTCGCATCTCCTGGCCTAAGCTCGGGCCGGATCGGTCGAGGCAATGTAGCCACTTGCCGCGTTTACGAGCTCCAGAAACTGAGCGCCGTAGATGCCATGGCTACCAAGTTGGCCTTCTGTCGCGACAAGGTCCAATGCCGCTAGAGCACTCGCTGCCGTCAGCGCTGGAAGGCCGGCTGCTTCCGCGAGAATTGCATCAGTCCGATCGACCCAAGCATCAAGCTCCTCGTCGCTGAGGTCGCCAGACGCATTGATGGCAGCTATTTCGGATTTATAACGGCGGATCACCGCTAAGGAGTTTGTCGTCCCTCGGGGCGGCGCTGACAGAAAGCCCCACGGCAGGGATTGCGGTCACAGCAGCCACTAGGCCAGTCGTGACGCTTCGGCGGCTGAGGGGCTTCATGGCTGTGGTTCCGAAGTTGCGCCCGGGTGAATCTCCTCGCCGATCTGTTCGAGTTCGCTTGCCAGCATAATAATCATGTAGGCGCCCACTTTTGGGCGATCTCGACAAGGCTCTCTTTCAGCGCTGGGTTCTTAGTCTCAGCGGCCAGCGCCCAACAGCGCTTGGCGTGCTCTATACATTCTTTGGGATTGCCTGGCATGTGACCGTCGGAGGGTTGTCCCTTGCAGCGGCATTGGCGCGGCACCCCCCTGCAGTTCCCCCCAAGCCAGCCAATGCCGTGGGAGGCAGTTACTACTGAGAAGCCCGGCTCGGACCCCCCAGAGGCCGGGCTTCTTTCCTAATATGTTAGTGCAACCCATTGCCCGAATGGGCGTTTTACGCTGGCCATACCTGGGGGTTCTGATCGTGGGGTCAGAGGACGACTACCGAAAGAAGGCCGAGGATTGCCTCAGGCTCGCGGATCAATCGTCCGATTCCGTCCTAAGAGAGACGTGGCTGAAACTAGCTGAAGGGTGGCGCAAGCTCGCACTCCGGGTCAGTGCGTGGAGACCAAAGCCAAAATAGGCTTGATGCTCTTGCTACCTGATGCCGGATAAAAGAAAAGGACCGGCGCGAGGCCTGATTAGTATCTCCGCGGGCAGATCATCTTCCAGCGGCCGAAGATGCCTTGCTTCCAGTAGCAGCTGGGCAGGATCGGCGGGCCCCAAGCGGTGGCATAGGCTGGCTCAGCCACGTCATAAGTGACCCAAACGCATCGATCCGCTCCGCAAAGCCACTCGGCCTTCGCTGGCTGACCGGGGAAGAGCAGCGCGGCCGCCAAGACTGAACCTGCCAAAATCGTTCTGATCACGCTCGACCCCCTAACAACAGTGTTTATGAACCCAAGCGATTTAACCCGGGCGCGGTGTTAGAGTCCACTCCGGCGCTCTTTAACCACCCGGCACCAGCAAACCCAAGAGCTTACAGTTTCATCCCTTCCCGCCCGGGGTGGCGCAACAAAGAAACCCCGACCGAAAAGGCCGGGGTCTTGGCATTGCCGGAGAAAAAAACTAGGGCGTTATCGAACCGTCAGTTTAACCAAGCTTCAGTGGCTGGGTGGCCACGGCCTTCTCGTGGTGGCCGAAGCAGCCGCCGAGTCCGATCGTCGCTGTGATGATGATCGCGCAAGCTAGAAAGACACGCATGGATCAAGTCCCCCGTTCTTCGTTGCTTTTCCAGCTACCACTATAAAGGGTTTTCCAGAAAATCCTGTGGCAGTTAGGACACGCAGGGCTGGAAAAATTGCCCTCCTGCCTGGTGCCATTTTCAACCCGCCGGGGGTCGAAAGGCCCGCTTTGAGCTAGGCAGCGCTATCGTGCCAGCATTGGGTGCGACAAGCTGTCCTTGCCGCGTCAAATGGGCTTTTGTCGTCTGGCCCAGAATCAGTAGTTCTCGTCGAACCCCCCGGTGCCGTTGCCGAGGACGCGGTCGAAATCTCTGCGCTTCTGCTCTTCAACGACGGCCTGCGTCCGCTTCTGGGCGACGGCCTTGCGGCACTCGACGTAAGCGGGACTGCCTGGGACTCCCTTCGCCCGGCACTGCGCGTCGTCCGAGCTGTACATGGCGGCCAGCTCTGCCTCCCGTGTCGTCCTGTCTTGTCCGGCGCAACCTTGCCCCGCCGAAGCCGACACCACGACCAGCAATAAGATCGGCAGCAATCGCACTGGCTTAGCTCCTTCCCTTTTCGCTCAGACCGTCGCCGGTCTTTTTGGCCGTTTGGTGTTGCGCGACCGTGGTGCGACAGCTTGCACTTGACGGGCTCGGCCATCTCAGGGGACTCTCCAAAGGCAGGACCCGGAAACGTGGGAACCGGTTTTTCCGTCGAGTCAAAGGTGCAAGCCGTCGATATGATCAGAATCGCCTTGGTCCTTGGGTTTGTGCTTTGCTTGCAGCCTATGACGGTGCTGGCCCAGAATGGTGTGACGGCGCCCTCAAACGGGAACCCAATCCCCCCGGCTCAGTCGCTCCAGCCCACACCCTCGGCATGCAGCGCCGGCAGTCAAAGCGTGCGGGTCTGCAACGATGATTTTCGATCCTGCAGCAGCGTGTGCACCGCCACGGCCTTGGATGTTAACGCCGACGTAGCGGGTTGCAGCGCTCGATGCTGCAGCAACTTCAAGGCCTGTCTCAACATAAGGCGCTGCGACGCGAGCTCGATCAACTGCTTTTGAGCGGGCGGCCTGCGTGGACCTGGCACCCGTCATCCAGTGGGTTCGGCCTGGATCTCGGCCAGCTGGTCCTTCAGCATCGACGGCGACAGATATTGCATGAAGGCTTTTTGCTTGCCTTCGTAGTCGTAGTGAACCTTGAGCATCAGGCCGCCAAAGGTCGCCAGAACCTCCTCCGCCGTCACGCCGTGCTCGCCATTGGCAGGCTCCACCGGGAAGGGGAAGGTGAGCTTGAACCGGGCGTGCGGCGGTATGATGCCGTCGGCCAGCGGCTCGGCGACGTGAACCTCGGGAGATTGGACGACGCTCGCTTCCCCCCCGGGCATGTCGATGCTTATGGCGAGCATCAGCTCCGGCCGATCCCCATCCGGCTTGATCAGGCCTGTGACAGAAGTCATCGGTTGGTCGGATTGGTTTTCGCCGCTGATCGAGAGACCCGTGACGCGCACGCCCTCTGGCGTTCCGGCAAAGGCAAAGACCGACCTCTCCGCAATCGGAAGGCCCTTCTGTTCGAAGAACCAAACGATGCCGTCGGAGGTGGCGACCGGAGCCGGCGTGCCCGCGCGCAAGATGAGGCCCCCGCCGAGCATCAGCCCGCCGCAGATCAGGAACAGGGTGCCAGCGATGATCAGCATCTGGCTCAGCGCAAATCCCCCAATTTGCCGTGGTGAGGATAACTCGTTTTTGCCCTCGACCAGAGGCCCTTCGATCCCCGCGACCTCGGACAGAGCGGTCTCTACCCGAGGAGTCCGCAACCGCGCGGCGGTAGCGGTCGCGAGCAGCATCTGGACCCGGCCGGCGCCTTCCCTTGCATAGTGCGCGGTTATGAGCCCCGCCCTGGCGACTCTCTCGGCGAACGAGGGAGCGAGCGCGTAGGCCTTGGCGGAGATCCAGGCGAAGGCTGGCGCAAGCAACCTGCCGGTCGAGCGCGCAAGCGCATCCGCCGTGACGGCAAGAGCGGCGAAGCCGATCGCGAGCAACCTGCCGGTCGAGCGCGACAGGTCGCGGACCCGAGCAGCAATTCCGGAAAAGCAGACCGAGAGGAATCTGCCGATCTGGGGCGTGAGCGTATGGATCTTGGCAGAGACTTGGGAGAGTCCCGCCTGGAGCGTCCTGCCGCTCGCACCCGCGAGCGCCGAGGTCTTATCGCCGAGGGAAGCGGAGCCCGCCGACAGCGCCCTGCCGCCCGCACCCGCGAGCGCGGTGGTCTTGGCCCCCAGGGAGGAGGAAGCTGCCGACAGCAACCGGCCGGCGGCACGCGCGAGCTCCGAGGTCTTGGCCGCGACAACGAAGAACCCCGCCGACAGCAGCGCGCCAATGGCGAGTGCGGCAGTCCGCGTCTTTTGCCCGGTCCATAGCAGGGCGCGCTGAACGGCCACTGCCACAAGGAGCACGCCGTAGCGAATCTGCCCACCCACCCATGCGGCGCCGCTCGCAATCAGCCCGCCGACATAGCTGAAGGCGGCGACGATCTTTCCGACCACGAGCCAGAACAGCGAAGCCACGAACGCCGCGACGGCCGAAACGGCGTCCTTGACCGATTGCACGGCGCGCTGGCGCATGGCCTGGCGCCGGAGCTTGGCTTGCTCCCGCCTTTCGAGTGCCTCTTGGCGCTCACGCTGGCGCTGCAGCCAGCGATCATGTCTCGCCCGGTCCGCCTCGACGGCGGCACTCTCAACTTCGAGCCAGCGCTGATGGTCGTTGAGATCCTCTTTCGCCGAGGACAGAACCTCGCCCGACCTGACGACCGTCTGCTTGACTTCGGCAACGGACGCCTCGAACGCGGCGACAGTTTCGGCGCCATCGGCGTCCTTGTCCCGCGGAGGCCATGCGCGTTTCTCACGCATCGGGCTGACCATGCCAAGGGGCTCCCTTAAAAACCGGGTCCATGGTGAGCCTCATTTCGCACAAGACTCATGAAGATGCCGCCTCCAAGGGGACTCTCACCGCCGGCCAGGGTCTACCGCCCCTGACGCCGAAGTCTCGACCGCAGAAGACTTCCGACGTCCTTGCCGCCATCAAGGGGCGCAAACAGCTCCGCCAGTTTAGGACGTGGGGCACAGGAAAACGCCCGCGCACCCGCCAGGACTGCGTGGCAATCAGCTCTGCGCTCGGTCACCTTAGCGGCCAAACCGATACCATGCCTACCCTTTTATCGTTTTATCTGCGAAACGGCGAGGGGCGTGGCGACTTTACAACGGCGCGCTCGACCTGTGGGCAAAGGGCGCCCTTCTGCGCCCTCATTGGCCTGCGGTCTAGGGTGCTTCTCTGCCCATAGCGGGAGAAGATTCGGGCCGCAAGCCCCACATGGACGATCCTTAAGGGCCTCGCGCCTGGCGGCCCCTGGTTTTGCTCGAACCCCGCCCCTACCTTCCTGGCGACACACCCCTGGGGATACTCAGCAAAAGCGAAAATGGAGCTGATGACGTGACTTCGAACCGCCTCTGCCGCGCGCTTACGATTGCGACGCTTGTTGCGTTCCTCGTCTTGCCCGGGGTTGCCTTCTCAGAAGAGCCAACGCCGCAGACGAGCGGCACGGCCGAGCCGGCTACTGCCGCGGAACACACGCAAGGCAACGCTGCGGAGGCCGCGGCTGATCGCCTGCCCCCGGCCTCAACCACCCATCACACCATCAGTCTCGGCAGCGAGACCGTGGCTTACACCGCCAAGGCCGGCACCCTCCCGCTTCACGATGTGCACGGGAAGACGCTGGCCACCGTCTTCTACGTCGCCTATACGCGCGAGCCGCAAGACACCAAGCGGCCGGTCACCTTCGTCTTCAACGGGGGTCCGGGCGCGGCATCGGCCTATCTGCATCTTGGCGGCATTGGGCCCAAGGCCGTCGAGGTGACGGCCAAGGGAGAGTTGCTCGGCCCCCCTCCCCGGCTCGTCGACAACGACTCGAGCTGGCTCGATTTCACCGATCTCGTCTTCGTCGATCCGGTCGGCACGGGCTATAGCCGGGCGAGCGAGGGGAAGGACGAGGGCGATTTCTGGGGCGTCGAGCACGATACTGATTCGCTCGCCGATTTTATCCGGCTCTATCTCATCGACGCCGCGCGCATGACCTCGCCGGTGTTCTTGGCGGGCGAGAGCTATGGCGGCTTCCGCGCCGCGACGATCACCCGCGCGTTGCAGAAGACGGGCAGCGTCTCGCCGAGCGGGCTCGTGCTCATCTCGCCGGCACTGGAATTCGCCATCCTGAATGGCGAGGATTACGACCCGCTTTCCTGGGCGCTGTCGCTCCCTTCCTATGCCGCAGTCAATCTCGAGAGCAAGGGCGTGACGGGACGCGAGGCGCTTTCGGGCGCACTCAAGGACGCCGAGCATTACGCACTCTCCGACTATCTCGTGGCGCTTGCTTCGGGCGCCGACAAAGGGAGCGAGCTCGCCAGCGACACCGTGGCAGAGCTGACCGGGCTGCCGGCCGAAATCGTGCGGCAGAATCGTGCGCGCATCCCGCCCGGCCGCTTCATCAAGGAGTTCGACCGTGCGCATGGCCAGGTGCTGAGCCGCTATGACGGCAGCGTCAGCGGTCCCGATCCGAACCCGGCAAGCGCCTCGGCGCACGGACCAGACCCCGTGCTCGATTCGACCGTGCCGCTGTGGACCGGAGCCTTCGTGCAATATGCGCAAGAAGAGCTCGGCTATAAGACCGACGCGACGTACCGGCTGCTCAACCGCGAGGTGCGGTCCAAATGGGACTTCGGCACGAGCCCGACGCGTCAGGGCTATGCCGGCGTGCTCGACGATATCCAGGATGCCCGCGCCAGCAACCGCTCGCTCGAAGTGCTTATCGCCGCGGGCTACACGGACCTGATCACACCCTATCTCGCGCCGGCCTATCTCGTGAATCAGCTCACCCCGCTCGCAGGCGCAAGCCCGATCACGATCGAGGATTACGCCGGCGGCCATATGCTTTATCTCCGCCCCGATTCCCGCCGCGCCCTGAAAGACGATGCTGAGGCGATGTTCGAAAGGGCGCTAAAGTCCTCGCCCCAAGGGTAGCGGGGCTTGGCTTGCGCTCGCGCTCGCGGGTGTGTCCCTCCGCTGGATCGGCTAAGATGCCGATTCTGGCGCAAGGCACCAAGGGACCGTCCATGTCGATTCGAAGCGCAATTCTAAGCCCGCTCCTGCTCGTGGCGGCGGTCTCGCTTGCTTTCGCCGAGGACCAGCCGACGACGACCCCGCCGCCTGAGGAACCGCAATGGACCGAGTTCCAATCGCCAGAGCGGGGCTTCGCCGTTTCCTTCCCCGGCACGCCCAAAGTGACGAGCACTCCGGTCGAGGGGCAGAACCCGCTTCTGCAGCACGATTTCCAAGTGAATGTCGGCGAGGACGTCTACTCCGTGGTGGTGTTCGAATATCCGGCGGGCAAGGCGCCGAATCCGCCCGCCACCGATTTCTACGTCAAGCTCGTGAACGCCTACGCCAAAGGCAGCGAATCCCGTCTGCGCAAGCGGGGACCTGCGACCATTGCCGGACATTCCGGATTCGAGGCGATCGCCGACGACGGCAAAGGCAAGTTCAATCACCTCGTCGATGTCGTGCCCGCCGGAGACCGCATCTACATGCTGGCCACTGCCGGCCCCAAGAACCACGCGACCGGCGACGATGCCGCGCGCTTCCGCGACTCCTTCCGCCTGCTCGGCGACGAGACGCAATCGCAGTCTGCCGCCGCTCCCGGGGCACCCCCGGGGCAGTAGCAGCGCCCGGTGGTTTGAATGCGTTCCGCGAGGCTGCTGCCTTGCACCATCGTATATGATGATAATATACAGCGATGTTCGACCTTGCGCGCGTCGTCGGCTTCGACTGGGACGACGGCAACGCTCGCAAGAGCCTCGACAAGCATGGGGTGAGCCAGAAAGAAGCGGAAGAGGTATTTGTCAACGTACCGCTCGTGGTGGCGGAAGACGTTAGGCACAGCCAAGGGGAGGAGCGTTATCGAGCTCTCGGCAAATCATCTCTCACAGGGGACCACTGCACGTCACGTTTACATTGCGAGAAGAAGGCACAAGGATTCGCGTCATTTCCGCGCGCGGGATGAACCGCAAGGAGAGAGCTCGTTATGAGCAGGAAACTTAAACCCATTCCCCGCTTCCGTACCGAAGCCGAGGAAAGGAAGTTCTGGGAGACCCATGACTCCACCGACTATGTCGACTGGAGCAAGGCGGAGCGCGTGAGCTTTCCCAACCTCAAACTGTCAACACAGTCCATTTCGCTGCGCCTGCCGCAGGGTCTGCTGGATCGCATCAAGATCGCCGCCAATAAGCGCGACGTGCCCTACCAGTCGCTAATCAAGGTCTGGCTCGCCGAGAAAGTGGACGCCGAGTGATCCGGATCATGCTCTAGGCCGAGGCCGGCTTGCGCAGATCCTCGACGAAGCTCTGCATGTCGGCCGATGGGGCGCCCGTCAAGAGGCTCGCCCCGATCGTCACCAGGAAGCCGACGGGGACGGCAAAAATCGCCGCGAAGGCGCGGCTGATTCCCCACCAATTGGCGATCGCCCGTGCCGTCTCTTCCCAAGCGGCCAGCGCCGCCTCCCGCGCCCCCGGATCCGCCAGATAGTAGCTCTGGCGGAGCGCCGTATAGGAAGCGGCCTGCTCTTCCGTGGCGTTGGAGAGGAAGCTCGACGTCTCGTAGAAGGCGAACGGGACGTAGCGCGGCGCCAGCATATAATAGAGACACACGCCGATCCCCGCGATCATGCCGGCAAGCGCACCCTCCCCATTGGCGCGCTTCCACCAGATTCCGAGAACGAGCGCAGGCAGAAGCGCGCTCGCCGCAAGCGAGAAGGCTGCGCCAGTCATGGCGAGCATCGTATGTGGCACGGTGAGCGCCGCAATAGCGGCAACGCCTGTCACCAGCACGACCGCGGCGCGCGCGGCGAGGAGCCGCCGTTCCGTGGGCGCGGTGAGGTGCAGGCTCTTATAATAGATGTCGTAGGAGAGCCCGTTGGCGATGGCGAGGACAAGCCCGCTCCCGAGCGCAAGGCAGGCCGCGATCCCGCCGCTAGCAAGCAGCCCGAACGAGAGGATCGCCTCTACATCCGACGAGGCGTCCGGCGCTTGGCCGAACAGCGGAAGGTAGGCCGGCGCGGCAAGGCAAAGCACGGCGGTAAAGGGCAGCGCCAGGAGAAACGATGTGCGCGCGCCCTCGATCGATGTCGTGGTGAGGCCCCGCATCAAAAGATGCGGCAAAGACGCGATCCCTGCGGCGAGACAGAAGGCGAGCGCAAAGCGGTTCGTTGGATCCTGCGCCGCAAAGGTCTTGAGCTTGAGCGTCGAGACCGCCTCATCGATGCCGAGGGCATCGAAACTCGGCAATGACGCCCCATGCTGCCACAGCAGGACCGACAGAGCGGCGATGGAGGCGCCGAGCAGCACGGCGAATTGGGCAACTTGCGTCAGGCTCGCCGAACGCATGCCGCCGGGGAAGCTGCAGAAGAGGAGCATCGCCACGCTAAGAGTGATGCCCGTCACTTGATCTATAGCGAAGACCCACATGGCGATGAGCCCGACGCCCAAGACCGTCAGAGTGAGAGCGGGAAAGGAGCACAAGATGACCGCGAGCACGGCGAGCGGCCGCACAGCAGTCCCACCGAACCGCTCGCCGAGGAAGTCGGGAACGGTAAAGCCGCCGAACTTGCGGAGATAAGGTGCCAGCCCGAGCGCAATCACGGCCACGCCCCCTGCCCCGCCAAGGAGCAGCGAGGCGCATCCTTCCCATCCGTGGCTGGGCGCGCCGGCGAGTCCGGCAAAGACAAGAACCGCGATGAAGCAGGCGGCGACCGCCATGCCATTGAACATGGCAGGCACCAGCCGCCCCGCGACGTAGAAGCCCGAGATCGGCCGTGTCAGGGCGACAGCGCCCGCCCTGACGTAGATCGCCAGCACCACCAGGACCAAGAGTTGGATCGTCAGCGTCGCCGCCTCCCTGCTTATCGCGCTACTTGAGCGCCTGCTTTCCCGGCCGCGGCGCGATCTCGCGCAGGAGCTGGGCGAACTGTCTGAAGTCGCCCTTGCGCGGCGAGGTTTTGCGCCAGGCAAGCCCGATCTCGCGCTTCGGCTCGGGCGCGCGAAAACGCAACAGGCGGATGTCCCCGCGGGTATGGATCTCGCTGGCGATCGCCATCTCCGGCAGAAGCGTGATGCCGTAGCCGTTGGCCACCATCTGCACGATGGTGGCAAGGCTCGATGCGCCGAAACTGTCGCGCGCCTCGGGCGTCAGCGTGTGGCAATAGGACAGCGCCTGGTCGCGCAGGCAATGCCCCTCCTCGAGCAGGAGGAGGCGCTCTTGGGAGAGCATGCCTGCGCTTGCATGACGAAACCGCCTGTTGCGTGGCGTCGCCTTGGTGGCGAGGATGAACCTATCGTCGAAGAGGTAGAGGGTCTCCACCTCAGGATCGTTGATGGGAAGCGCGACAAGAATAAGGTCGAGGTCGCCGGTCACGAGCTCGTGGACGAGATTTTCAGTCATCGTCTCGCGGAGCTGGAGGTTAAGCGCGGGAAAGCGCCGTTGCAGCTCGGGCAGCGCCGACGGCAGGAGATAGGGCGCGATCGAGGGGATGGCGCCGAGCTTCAGCACCCCCGCCAGCACCCCTTCTTGGTGCTTGGCGTAATCGAGCAGGTCGCGCACCGAGGCGAGGATGGTTCGCGCCCGCCGGGCGATCTCCTCGCCCTGCTCGGTCAGCTCGACGCCCGACTTCCGCCGCTCGACCAGGCTGACCTGCAGCTCGTCCTCGAGCTCCTTGATCTGCATGCTGAGCGCCGGCTGGCTGACGGCACAGGACTCAGCGGCATGGCCGAAATGGCGCGTTTCCGCCAAGGATTCGAGGTAGCGCAGTTGTCTCAGCGAAACCATGCCGATAAGGCGCCCTTATCATTCCTATAAGGAAATACGATTTGAAATTATCACAAGCGCCAACAATATTCAAAGGTAGGGCCGGGCAGCTACATCCGGGTTCGCAAAATGATCGGCTGCACCGTCCCGTTGCTTGGCTTAACTCGCGGAAGAAAAGGAGACACCGAAATGCGTGAGTGGCATAAGCCGACGATTGAGGAGACGGAGTCCGGCATGGAGGTTACCAGCTACCTGCCGGCGGAGCTGGATCGCGCCTAATCCGCTTTCTCATCTCGGAAGACAACGAGCGGCGATCCGGCGCGAGCCAGGTCGCCGCTTCGCATTTGGCGGACGGTCACCGGCACGGGCGGAGGGTGTCTTAAGCGGCCAGCTCGTGCCTTCCGGATGGCGCTCTGCCACGCCTTCGACTATCCTCGCCACGTGGTTGCCAAATCGTCCGTTCAGATTTTCTTAATGTGGCATCCAGGTCCTGTTCATGGACAGGTCATGCAACTCTTATTTCAGCCTCACTATATAAAGCTGTCGAATTATGCGCGGAGACGGCAGCGCTTATTCTAGGCGTGAGCCGCCGTTGACGCGCATCAAGGCGGTAGTTTCTATCAACCGCTAAGCGGCTCCCTCGTCTGGCACTGGGTGAAGCAAGAGGCAATGCTGTGACCAAGATCATGAGCCCCGAGGAACTCGAGCAGGAGCTTCGCGCCATTGGCGCCGAGCGCTATCACGACAAGCATCCCTTCCATAAGCTGCTGCACGGCGGCAAGCTCGACAAGGGCCAGGTGCAGGCCTGGGCGCTCAACCGCTACTGCTATCAGTCCGCCGTGCCGCGCAAGGACGCAGCCCTGATGAGCCGCTGCCATGACCGCCAGCTCAGGCGCGACTGGATCCATCGCATCATGGACCATGACGGCTATGGCGAGGAGGAAGGCGGGATCGAGCGCTGGCTGGTGCTGACCGACGGGCTCGGGCTCGACCGCGACTACGTCGTCTCCATGAAGGGCGCCCTTCCCGAGACCCGCTTTGCGGTGGAGGCCTATGTCAATTTCGTGCGGGAGAAGACCCTGGTCGAGGCAGTCGCCTCATCCCTCACCGAGCTGTTTGCGCCCAAGATCCACAAGGAGCGCATCTCCGGCATGCTGGAAAACTACGACTTCATCAGCGACGGGGTCATGCAATATTTCAAGCGCCGCCTGGCGCAGGCGCCCGACGACGCCGCCTTCGCACTCGAATACGTGAAGCGCAATGCGCGCACGCCCGAGGCGCAAACTGCCGTTTTCGAGGCGCTGAAGTTCAAATGCAATGTGCTTTGGGCGCAGCTCGACGCGTTGCATGTAGCCTATGTCGAGCCGGCGATGATCCCGCCCGGCGCCTTCGTGCCGGCCAAAGCGCAATGAACGACGCCGCGCCCCCTGCACGCCTCATTGTCGGACAGGAGACGCGGCCGTATCTGCCGCCCTATCTGAAGCTCCGCCATGACGCGGGGCGGGGGCGATGGCTGCTACTGGCGCCGGAGCGAATTCTGACGCCTGATCAAACCGCCGTCGCGGTGCTCAAGCTTTGCGACGGCAAAAGAACCGTGGAGGAAATCGTCGAGTCCCTCGCCAAGGAGTATTCGGCACCGGCGGATGTGATCCGCACCGACGTGCTCGATCTGCTCCAAGGCCTGGCAGACAAGGGATACATAAAGGGATGACCGAGGAGCTCAAGACCAACGGACATTGCGAAACCCTCGTCGTGGATGACGAGCCCACCGAAGGCGTGAGCGGCAGCGCCTCGGCGGCGCTTTGCGCCCGCGCTCCGGTCGGCCTGCTCGCCGAGCTCACCCATCGCTGCCCTTTGCAGTGCGCCTATTGCTCCAATCCCATCGAGCTTGAGCGCGTCAACAAGGAGCTCTCCACCGAGATGTGGGTCTCGGTGATGAAGCAAGCCGGCGAGATGGGCATCTTGCAGGTGCATCTCTCAGGCGGCGAGCCCACGGCGCGTAAGGACCTCGAGGACATCGTCTCTGCCGCCTCGGAGGCCGGTCTTTACACCAACCTGATCACCGCCGCGGTCACCCTCAATCGCCCGCGTCTTGAGGACCTCAAGAAGCGCGGGCTCGATCACGTCCAGATCTCGTTCCAGGACGTCGATGCCGAGAATGCGGAGCGGATCGGCGCTTATCCCGGCGCGACACAGAAAAAGCTCGACGTCGCCCGCTTAGTGACCGAGCTTGGCCTGCCGCTGACCGTCAACGCGCCCATCCACCGCCAGAACATCCACAATGTCGGCCGCTATATCGAGCTCGCCATCAAGCTCGGTGCCCAGCGGCTCGAGATCGCCCATGTGCAATATTACGGCTGGGCCTATCTCAATCGCGCTGCTCTAATCCCGACCTACGACCAGACCCTTCAGTCGATCGAGCTCGTCGAGCGCGAGCGCCAGCGGCTGAAAGGCGTGCTCACCATCGACATGGTCGTGCCCGACTATTACGCCAAGCGCCCAAAGCCTTGCATGGGCGGCTGGGGCAAGGGCTTCATGAATATTACCCCGGCCGGCAAGGTGCTGCCCTGCCATGCGGCCGAGACCATCAAGACCCTCACCTTCGACAATGTTCAGGATCGCCCGCTGCTCGACATCTGGCTGAACTCCGATGCCTTCAATGCCTTCCGCGGGACCGAATGGATGAAGGAGCCCTGCCGGTCCTGCGCCTTCAAGGAGATCGACTTCGGCGGCTGCCGCTGCCAGGCCATGGCGATCACCGCAGACGCCCGCAACACCGATCCCGCCTGCGCGCTCTCGCCCTATCATGGGGAGATGGTGGCGCTGGCCCGCTCGGAAGCAGCCAAGCCGCCGACGCCCTTCGTCTATCGCAACCCGCGCAATGCCGCCGCAGCCAAATCCGAGCAGCGCCCCCTGGTCCCGGCGGAATAAGCGTCCACTCCGTCTGCCGAGTCGTGAGAGCCTAGGACGGCTGCGTCAAGGACAAGACGCGATGACCGCGGCCGCCCCGCTCTCTCACGGATACATTCAAGGAGTCGCTTAGTCATGAGACGCACGCTCACAACGGCAGCAGCCAGTTTTGCATTGGCACTGACGGCTACAGCCCCGTCGATCGCCGCTGGGCGCGTCGACACCTGCGGGGAGATCTCTGAGGCAGATGCGGCAAAACTGCAGAACCGGACCGCTGTCCTGGCCGACATCGATGGCGTGCTCGGCCAGTATGTCCTCCTCGACTAACGGACCGACCAACGCTGCATTTCTCGACATGGGTGTCGCCTATCCGCGCGAGGATGCCGCCTTGATGAGAACATCTATGTCCGTCGCGGATATTTGATCGTCTACATGCCAGGACGCCCCCGCCAAATGGACGTGCTGGGCAAAAGCATGTGCGAGGCGACGCTTGCCTGGCTCGAGGCGAACGGATTTCCGACCGACCGAGGCGACACGCTACTTTTGCTGAGAGATGGTTCGCAAGCCGTCGTCGACGCCAAGGACAGAGGCACGGCGATGGCGGAATGGATGGGCGACCACGGCACCGACTTGTTTCGTTCGATGGTCGAGGAGGTGAAGAAGCAATATGCCATCGTGCCCAGTTATGGATATGTCGACTCCGATGTGGTCGCGGACGCCTATCTCGCCAGCGGCGTACCGGCCGCGCATATCTTCACCATCGGCAACAAGGGCGTCAGCCGCCTCGGATACCAGGGCACGAACGCCATCGTCGGGCCAGAATCTAACCCCGGCTTTGGAAATCATGTCCGCGATTTCCTCGTCCCCAACGTTCCAGGTGTGAAATAAGCCTCGCGCGGAGGTCAGGGAACCGGCGTCGCCGTAGGCGCCATGGCCGCATCCGGCACCGCGCGACCGCCCAGAACGCGATAGGCATGAACAAACGCAAGCGACGAGACCGGTATCGAAACCAGAAGGCCCACGCCGAGAGCGAGAACGCCCAGCAGGTTGATCAGCGCAAGCACGAGGACGAAGCCTAGGAGCGCCCACTTGTGACCGTGAGCGAGGCGCTTGCTCTCTTTCATCGCCTCGATGGGACCCAGTTCGCGATCGACGACGATAAAGGTCGCGAACATGAACATGAGCGTGAAAATGACCCCCGGCACGATCAGCAACAAGAATCCGATAACGATCGCTAGCCCGAGTAGCAGGCTCGCTGCGAGGAACTTCCAAAATGGCTGCGGATGCCAAAGCGACGCGAGCGAGACGGTGTCGGGATTGTCGTACGCATTCAGATAGAACGCCGTGACGCCCATGTTTATGAACGTGCCCAACACAAGATCTGCTATGAAACTGATGGGCGTCGATTTATCCACCGATCCCGTAAGCCCGGCGTCAATAACGCCGGTGACGGCGCCGGCCGCGACATTGAGAAGCAGGATGACGAGGCTTGAGCCGACAAAGAACCACGGCCGCTTCTTGAACGTTTCCCACCCGAAGTCTACGGCCGACCCGATCGAAAATTCCATCGCCGCACTATAAGCCGAACCTCATTGGGCGCGGAAGGCACGGTCGGTTTTGCGCACAACGTGCAAAGAGA
>DASYIU010000126.1:0-4523 GCA_035997285.1 Methyloceanibacter sp.
GCGCTGCACCGTGTCGGCCATGACCATATGGTCGTACTGCTCCCAGATCCAGCGGCGCGAGGAGAGCGCAGAGGAGCCCATCATCGCTTCGAGCGCTCCGAGCACGCTGTTCGCCACTGGCACGTCCTCTGCCGCAATGACGGCTTGCGCCGGCGTCTCCGTCCAGGGCCGCTCGTAGATGGGTGCGGCGTGGGCCAGCGCCGCAAGCGGGATGTCGGCCTCGACCGCACCGCTATAGCGCACCACGAGGTGGCCGGTGTCGGTGGTGTAGCCGATCACCGCGAAATCGAGCCCCCATTTATTGAACACGCGCTCGGCAAGTTTCTCCGCGCCTTGCTTCAGCACCAAGAGCATGCGCTCCTGGCTCTCCGACAGCATCATCTCATAGGCCGTCATGCCCTCCTCGCGGGTCGGCACCTGATTGAGGTTGAGGTCGATCCCGACCCCGCCTTTGTCGGCCATCTCCACCGACGAGGAGGTGAGCCCTGCGGCGCCCATGTCCTGGATGGCGACAATTGTGTCCTCGGCCATCAGCTCGAGGCAGGCTTCGAGCAGGAGCTTCTCGGTGAAGGGATCGCCCACTTGCACGGTCGGGCGCTTCTCCTCAGAGGCCTCGTCGAACTCCGCCGAGGCCATGGTGGCGCCGTGAATGCCGTCGCGCCCGGTCTTGGAGCCCACATAGACCACCGGGAGGCCGATGCCGTTGGCGGCAGACTTGAAGATGCGCGAGGCATCGACCAGCCCGACGCACATGGCATTGACCAGGATGTTGTCGTTGTAGCGGGGGTCGAAATTGGTCTCCCCGCCGACCGTGGGCACGCCCATGCAATTGCCGTAGTCGCCGATGCCGGAGACCACGCCCGCCACCAGGTGGCGTGTCTTGGGGTGATTTGGCGCGCCGAAGCGCAGCGCATTCATATTGGCGACGGGGCGAGCGCCCATGGTGAATACGTCGCGCATGATGCCGCCGACGCCGGTCGCAGCACCCTGATAAGGCTCGATATAAGAGGGGTGGTTGTGGCTCTCCATCTTGAACACGGCCGCCTGGCCGTCGCCGATATTGACCACGCCCGCATTCTCTCCCGGGCCCTGGATCACCTGCGGGCCTTCGGTCGGGAGCTTCTTCAGCCACACCCGCGAAGATTTATAGGAGCAGTGCTCAGACCACATCACCGAGAAGATGCCGAGCTCGGTAAATTTCGGTTCACGGCCCAGCGCCGCGACGAGCAACTGGTATTCCTCGGGCGACAGCCCGTGCTCCCTGATGATGTCCTCGGTCAGGGCATCGTCTGCCCTGGCCGCTCGCGCCGCGACGTTCAATGGAGCGTCTCCACCAGCGAGAGGAACATCTTGGCGCCGTCGGTGCCTGAGAGCGCTGCGTCGGCGAGGCGCTCCGGGTGCGGCATCAGCCCGAGCACGGTGCCCGTCTCGTTGTAGATACCGGCGATGTTGTGGGCCGAGCCGTTGGGATTGGCGTGTGCGGTGATTGCGCCCGCTACATCGCAATATCGGAAGGCCACGCGGCCTTCGCCTTCAAGCCGCTTGAGCGTCGCATCGTTGGCGAAATAGCTTCCGTCCTTGTGCGCGATGGGGAACCTGACCACCTCGCCCTTGACGTAGCGGCGCGTGAACAGCGTGTCGTCCCGCTCCACACGGAGCAGGACGTCCTTGCAGATGAATTTGAGCGTGGCGTTGCGCATCAGCACGCCGGGCAGGAGCCCCGCCTCGGTCAACACCTGGAAGCCGTTGCAGATGCCGAGCACGGGAGTGCCGCCCCGCGCGCGCGCCACCACCTCGCGCATCACCGGCGAATGTGCCGCCATGGCGCCAGAGCGGAGGTAGTCGCCGTAGGAGAAGCCCCCGGGGAGCACGATCAGGTCGCTCGCGGGAACTTCCGAATCGCCGTGCCACACCATATCCGGCGGGCGCCCGGTCGCGGCTTCCAGCGCCACGGCCACGTCGCGGTCGCAATTCGATCCGGGAAAGACGATGACGCTCGCTTTCATGGCATCCACTTCTCCACCTGTCATCGCCCGGCTTGACCGGGCGATCCAGCGACCTCCGGCAAGGACTACTGGATGCCCGTTTTCGCGGGCATGACAATCGCTTCAATGACGAAGGAGTACCAACTTGGGCTAAGCCGCCTCGAGCTCATAGGCGTAGTTCTCGATGATGGTGTTGGCGAGAAGCTGCTCGCACATGCGCTCGATCTCGGCGCGCGCGCGAGTGGGATCGTTCTCCTCCACCTCGACCTCGATATATTTGCCCTGGCGGACATCGCCAACCGAGCCGAAGCCGAGCGCGTGCAGCGCGCCCGCGATCGCCTTCCCTTGCGGGTCGAGCACCCCGGGCTTGAGCGTGATGGTGATGCGCGCCTTCATGCCGGCAGGAGCCGCCTTCGTCCCTATTTCGAGCGCACCAGCACCGGGCCCGTGCGTGCCCGCGTCGGGTTGTCAACATGCAGCCCGAGCCGGCGCGCCACCTCCTGATAGGCTTCCACCAGTCCGCCCAGGTCGCGGCGAAAGCGGTCCTTGTCGAGCTTGTTCTGCGTTTCGATGTCCCACAGCCGGCAGCAATCGGGCGAGATCTCGTCGGCGAGGATGATGCGCATCACATCGTTTTCCCAGAGCCGGCCGAACTCGCATTTGAAATCAACGAGCCTGATGCCGACGCCGAGAAACAGCCCCGACAGGAAGTCGTTGATGCGGAGCGCGAGCGACATGACGTCGTCGATCTCCTGCGGCGTGGCCCAGCCGAAAGCCGTGATGTGCTCCTCGGTGACCATCGGGTCGCCGAGCTGGTCGGACTTGTAATAGAACTCCACGATGGAGCGGGGAAGCGCCGTCCCCTCGTCGATGCCGAGCCTGGTCGACAGCGATCCGGCGGCGACGTTGCGCACCACCACTTCGAGCGGAATAATCTCGACCTCGCGGATCAACTGCTCGCGCATATTGAGCCGCTTGATGAAATGCGTCGGCACGCCGACCTCTCCGAGCTTCTGGAACAGGTACTCGGAGATGCGGTTGTTGAGGACGCCTTTGCCCTCGATCTTGTCGTGCTTCTTGTTGTTGAAGGCCGTGGCATCATCTTTGAAGTGCTGGATGAGCGTGCCGGGCTCGGGCCCCTCATAGAGGATCTTGGCTTTGCCTTCGTAGACGCGCCGGCGGCGGTTCATGTTTGGTTCCTCACTCGCGGATGGCTCTGACTGCTGACAAACGCCAAATGCGCGGGAGAGAGGTCACCCAGGCCGCGCGCAATTTGCAAATTGCCATCGCCGGAATCGATTCAAGGGGTCTTGAGGCGACCTTAGCGTAAGGGGAAGGGGCATACAACGTCCGCCGGGCCGCACGCGATTTCTCCCCTGGATTTGTTGATTTCCAGGCCTTTGGGGGCTATCCCTCGCACCCGGAGGCGCTTAGTTTCCCCCGTGATTTCTGCGGGTTTCCCCCTCGATTCGGAGAGGGGCTCAAGAGGAGGCGGCGAGCAGATGGCAAGCTTTGAGGATCGCGAGAAGGGCTATGAGCGGAAATTCGCTCATGACGAGGAGCTCAAGTTCAAGGCCAACGCGCGGCGGAACAAGCTGCTGGGTCTTTGGGCGGCCGGGTTGATGGGAATCAAGGGCGACGAGGCGCAGGCCTATGCGCGCGAGGTGATCATGACCGACATGGAGCTTCCGGGCGAGGACGACGTTTTCCGCAAGATCAGGCGCGACTTCGATGCCAAGGGCATCAACCAATCCGACCACCAGATCCGGAACAAGATGGCGGACCTGATGGGCGAGGCCGTCGTCCAGCTCGAAACCGAAGGCAAGGGTTGAGCGGCCGATGCGCGAGGATCGCTTCCGCAAAGCGGCAAAAGAGCGCCGCACGCTGCTCAACGCCTGGCTCACCCTCAACAACCCCTTCCTCATCGAGCTGATCGGGGAGGCGGGCTGGGATTGCCTCACCATCGATCAGCAGCATGGGCTTGGCGGCAACGAGGCGCTGCTCGGCTGCCTCACCGCCGCGCGTGCCGCGGATCTGCCGGCCATCGTCCGCGTCGCCGAGAACGACCCGGGCCTGATCGGGCGCGCGCTTGACGCCGGCGCGCAAGGCATCATGTGCCCGATGATCGAGACCGTCGAAGACGCGGAGGCGTTCGTGAAGGCGGTCAAATATCCGCCCCGGGGCTTGCGCAGCTGGGGCCCTTACCGGGCGCGGCTCGACTATGAGGGCGACTATTTCACCACCGCCAATAACTGGACCATTGCCTGCCCGCAGATCGAGACTAAGGGCGCGCTCGACCGTCTCGACGACATCCTTGGACTGGACGGCGTCGACATGGTCTGCTTTGGCCCTAACGACCTCTCGGTGGCGCTGACCGGGCGCCTCGACATTTGGGCGAGCGAGGTCAAAGAGGCGATGCAGCTCGTGTTGAGCAAATGCCGCGAGATGTCTGTGATGGCATTGATTTTTGCCAATGACACGGACTACGCCAAGCCCCTTGTCGCTAATGGCTGGGACATCGTTGCGGTTGGCACCGAC
>DASYIU010000127.1:0-8760 GCA_035997285.1 Methyloceanibacter sp.
GGTCTCGATCTCGCCGAGCGCGGTCCATAGGATGATCGTCAGCGCCAAGGTGAGGTAGGCCGACTTGGGCGTAGGTTGCTCAAGCAATCCGTCCGGCTCTTTGTCGGCATGCTTCATGGAGTTGGGAATGTCGTGGAACTCTCTGCCCAGCTTCTCGCGGCGGTCCAGGAACCTATCCAGCATGAAGACGAGCGCACCGTCGCCGTGCCGCCTTTTGGTGAGGTCGAATAGGATGCGGAAGGCGGAGAACGCGAGCAGGTGGACAGCGAGACTTTCCTCGCCGCGCTTCAGCGCCAGGATGGCGAAGTCAAGCTCACGCCGAGCTATCTGTAACTTATCAATTCGGTCTTCTGACATCGTGTCGATACTCCTCAATCACCCGCGTCTTGTGCGGCAAGAGGATGCGCTGTGCGGGGCGGTGACGGATGGCCTCTGCGAACGCTGCCTTCCCGAGCCGGAGGTCGGCCGACGCCGATAGCGTCTGCTCCATGCGACCCCAGCGAGGTCCCACTGTTCGACCCGGAAGGGAAGATCGTTCTCGAAGGCCCCCATCGGGGCAGGAGAACAGATCAAGAACGCTCTGTCAACCGCGCCACAGCGGCACCACGAAACCCTCGACCAACCACACTCCTGCGGCTCCGATCATCAAGCCCGCACCAACCAGCACGAAGGGCCGTAGGCCCTCAGCGTTTGCAATCTCGAACGCGGCCAAGGCGAGCCCGGCAATTAGCAAGGCGCATGCAAAGAGGAGGGAAAGTGTTCGGCGCACCCTACCGGTAACGCGCCGTTCAGCGCGCCCAACACGCTTGAACGCTGCGAGGTCGCGCCTGACCTGCTCAAAGTCATCGGGGTTCGCCATGATTGCCCCGTGCCCCTGGTGGCCTCCCGCGGGCACAACCTAGCAGAAGGGCGGACGACATACCACACTCCGGCCATGCTTCCTATCATCAGGGGCCCTGGCTCAGACCCCACGCAACCGTGCAACCGTGCAACCGCACCCTGGAAGCCTTGAGAATAGGGCCTTTTTACCCTTTTTCCCCGCGCAACTGCTCCGGCAACGGCCCGATCTGAGACGCAACCAGGTCTGGGTAGACCACCTCTTCCTCCGGCAATGGCTTCCCCAGAACGATGGCTGAGATGTGCCCGGTCCCTTCCCCTTCGTCGCGGAGATAGCCCAGCCCTTTGGCCCTATCGACCCGGCGGCTGACCGTTGACTTATGGAGCCCCAACTTGTCAGCAAGAGCCTTCTGGGGGACGCCCATTAGGTTTGTCTTCGCCAGCACCCGGACGGCCTCGACAGTCTCCCGGACCTCGTCCGGGACGCTAACACCCGCCGCCTGGCCGACCAGATCATTCACCAATGCCCGGACGGCGAAGTAATCCGCCTCCGTGGCGATGATCCTTCCTTCGTCGTCCCGCTCCCGGCTCGCCTGATGCAAGATGGCATGGGCCCTGGTGAGGCTAAGGAGCGATGGGAAATCCCGCCGCAGCCGGACGGCAACGAGGGGGATCGCATCTGCTACCTCATGGGCGAAGGGGATAACGACGCGCGGGGGCGGACGCGGGCCAAGCGTAGTGCGCCCGTGTACCCCAGAGCTGAGGGTGATCAGTGGCTAGTGGATCGGTATGGCGTGGAGAAGAGGACAGCCCGCCCGAGATACGCGACGCCATGGGCGACCTCAGCACATACTTGCTGAGCGCGATTAAAGTAAGAAGCGGAGGCTACTCGGTTGGCGCCGAAGCGGCTGCTTGAACTCAAGGATGAATGTCGTTGGCCCGTGCCGTTGGAGGGCCCAAACAGCGGCCGCTTGTGGAGAGCCGACGCCGAAGCCCGGCCTCCCCTACTGTGCATATCACATGGGCCTCGCCTATAAGCGCGGCGCGCTCCGGCGCCTCAGCATCCGCAGCGACTACTACGCTGGTGCGGGCGCACTACCGCACCACAGCCTAGCGGCCTAGACCTGTAACTAGGTCGAAGGTTGAAAGCCGCGCCTGATCCAGCGCACCAGAGCGACGATACCGTAGGCGAGTAGCCATGCGATGGGGATCGGAGCAAGGGCGACAATAGCGAACATGCCTAGCTCTTCATCTCGACCGATGGCCAAGTCCTTCTTGTAAGAGCTGTCGCAGATCGACCAGTCCTTGGTGCTGCCTAAGCATTGCGCGTCACTCGCGTAGATGGGGTCGTAGATTAAGTGCCGGCCCAGACGAAGCCGACGACCAACCAAACGACCGACAGCACGATGCCGATGCGCTGCCAGCCGCTGAGACGGAACCGCCGCATCCTGCGAGCTTAGCACGGCGGCCCGCGGCGCGTTGCCGCTTCTGGTCTAACCGGCTTGGTCCTTGGCAGCACGAACCTTCGCTAGGTAGGCTTCGGCCCTCTCTAGATCATTCGCGACGCGCCGCCACCGCTGAGCTAGTTCCTCGAAGTGCGCTGATAGGACCGACATAGGCGCGACCCGGGCGAGCCGTAGGCAGTTCTCTGCCTGCTTTCTGCACTCGCTGGGATCACCGGGCACAGCACCAACTCCAACGCGACTAGCCGCCCAAGAAGAAGCCCCCAACGCGGGGGACTAGGCGTGGGGCTTCTCCCGGTTCCTGCGGGGGGGCAGGGAACCTGTGGTGGGAAGGATGAACCCCACCACAGTCGCCTAGTTAAAGGCTAAGAACGTAGCGTCAACCACCGCGCGGCAATTTGACTACCTCGCGCTCCAAGAAGTGCTCTGTCCATAGACCGCGACTTGCCCGTTACCTAGTGCCCGTGCCACATAGCGAAGACCGGGGCACTCGGGGTCGCGCTCGATCCCGTTATCCCCGAGCTTCATGACCCTCTTATAGAGACCACGGCTCGCCATCCGCTCCTCTTAGGCGTTGTCCAGGGGTTGTCCTCTGAGGAGCCCGAGGGACCATTGCCCGCTATTGTCCAAGGTACAAAGTGGCTCATCACAAGGGCTCCAGAGGGGAAAGCGTTATGAGCTGTTAATACGGATTAAGTAGGAAAATCTCGGCCATGCCCGACCCAAACACCATCATCCTCGCCATCGCGACCATTCTGTTCGTGGTCGCCCTCACAGCCCTCATGGTGTGGGCCTTCCGCACCTTCGTTACCGGCCGCCCCAGCGCCCACGGCTTCCTCAGGCCGCGCGACCGGAGGCTCGGCGTCGTGGAGACTGCCGCGGTCGATGCGCGCCGCAAGCTCATCTTAGTGCGGCGCGACGACGTGGAGCACCTCATCATCACCGGCGGCCCGGCCGATATGGTGATCGAAACCGGCATCAAGGGGCGCCCGCATCTTGAGCCCCCGCTCGGGGACGTGATCATCGCCAAGAGCGAGACCAGGCCAGCCCCCGATTTCAGCAAAAACTAGAATTTGGCCTCGCTTTTTGGTTGACTGTAGCCAAAATGCCACATGCAGTTTCGCTTGTGGCCGACAGCAAGTTGGGTTAAACCATCATTCCGAGCTTGTGGTGGCCCTGTGTTGTTGGGGCGGGTGTGAGGTGACGCCGGTAATCTTACCCCTCATGCCATGAGCGCGCCGGCAGTTCCCTGCTAATGGTCCGACACCGACTGGCTCCGGCCAGTCATGTCAGTCCCCCAAAACTCTCCACTCCCCGCCCTCCAGCGGGGAGTTTTTTTATGGGAGTTGGGAGCCGAGCGACTAACCCCTCGGAGCTCACATGCCGCGCTTGCCTCAATGCATCAGCCTCGCCCCACTCATCCTTGCCGGCTCGCTTTGCCTGGCGGCCACCGCCGCTAACGCCAGCGAGATGCGGGACTTCGTCTATTTGCGCGACGTCGATCCGACGATTCTTCAGGACATGCGCTACGCGAGCGCCGACAATTTCACGGGCGCGAAAGTGCCCGGCTACGAGGCGCCTGAATGCGTGCTGGTGCGGCAAGCCGCGGAAGCCCTGAAGAGCGTGCAGGCCGCCGCCCGCGCCAAGGGTCTCACGCTCAAGGTCTATGACTGTTACCGGCCCGCGCGCGCGGTGGCCGCGTTTGTCGATTGGGCGAAAGAGCCAGACGACCCTCACGCCAAGATTGTCTACTACCCCAATCTTGCCAAGGGCGCGCTGTTTCCCGACTACATCGCCATGCGCTCAAGCCATTCCCGCGGCGCCACCATGGACCTTACCCTCGTGGCGCTCGATGCCTCAAAGACTCCCGCGCATGACGAGGCCAAGCCTACGCCCTGCACGGCGCCGCAAAAGTCGGAAGCGCCTGACGGCAGTCTCGCCATGGGTACGAGCTTCGACTGCTTCGACGTGAAGGCGAACACCGCGGCGTTGGGTCTGACCAAGGAGGAGCGGGAGAACCGAGGCGTGCTGGTCGAAGCCATGCAGGTGCACGGCTTCAAGAACTACCCGAAAGAGTGGTGGCACTTTACGCTTCAGCCCGAGCCCTACCCCAACACGATCTTCGATTTCCCGATCGCGCCACGGCACTAGCTGACCCCGTGGGAGCACCGAGAGCGCGCCTTCGGCGGGCATCTCAAGACGACGCTTGGAGGCCTGGTTCCTCACCGGGAACATGTCGAGTCGCAGCGTCGTTATTTGGTGATGCAAGAGAGCGCCGTGAAAGCAGAGCGCGTGGTCTCGGCGCGCCGCCTGAGGCGACCGGACGCCGAGCTGATCGAAACCGCTATCCCTGCCCGCCTCGACCGGCCCACGTTCGGACGCTTTCACGCCCTCGTCGTCGTGGCCCTCGGCATCACCTGGATTCTCGATGGCCTGGAAGTGACGCTTGCCGGTGCCGTCGCCGGGGCGCTCAAGGCGAGCCCAAGCCTCGACATGTCCAATGCCGATGTCGGTCTCGCCAGCAGCGCCTATCTGGCCGGCGCGGTGCTCGGGGCGCTTCTGTTCGGGTGGCTCACCGATCGACTGGGACGCAAGCGCCTGTTCTTCATCACGCTTGGCGTCTATCTCGTCGCCACCGCGGCGACCGCATTCGCTTGGGATTTTGCGAGTTTCGCCCTGTTCCGTTTTCTCACCGGGGCGGGCATCGGCGGCGAATACACGGCGATCGCCTCGAGCATTCAGGAGTTCGTGCCGGCGCGTTATCGCGGCTGGACGGATCTCATCATCAACGGCAGCTTCTGGGTGGGCGCCGCATTCGGTGCGGCGGCATCGATTGTGCTGCTCAACCCTGCGCTCTTGCCGCCCGATTTGGGCTGGCGCGCGGCCTTCTTCATCGGCGCCCTGTTGGGGCTCGTCATCTTGGTGATGCGCTCATGGGTCCCGGAATCGCCGCGCTGGCTCATGATCCATGGCAAAGCCGATGAGGCACACGCGATCCTCGATGCCATCGAGGACGGTCACCGGCGTCGCGGTCACCACCTGCCGGTCGAAGACCTTCCAAAATTCCGCTGCCGCTCGCGGCGCTTTACCCCGCTCCGCGAGGTCTGGCGGACGCTGTTCCTTACTCATCGCCGCCGCACCGTGGTGGGCCTCAGCCTGATGGTGGCGCAAGCCTTCTTCTACAATGCCATCTTCTTCACCTATGCGCTTGTCCTCACCGACTTCTACGGCATCAGATCGGATCAGGTTGGCTGGTATTTGTTGCCCTTCGCAGCCGGCAATTTTCTTGGACCTCTGCTGCTCGGGAGATTGTTCGACACCGTCGGGCGACGAATCATGATCGCCGCGACCTTCGCTCTTTCAGGCCTGCTCCTTGCCCTCACCGGCTACCTCTTTGCGGCGGGTCTTCTGTCGGCGCTGGCGCAGACGGTCGCTTGGACGATCATCTTCTTTTTTGCCTCGGCTGCCGCAAGCTCTGCCTATCTCACCGTGAGCGAGACCTTTCCACTTGAAGTCCGCGCGCTGGCCATCGCCTTCTTCTACGCCGTGGGCACCGGAATCGGCGGGGTGGCGGCCCCATGGTTGTTCGGCTCCCTGATCGACACCGGCTCGCGCGTCAGTCTGTTCGGGGGCTATCTGTTGGGTTCGGTACTGATGCTTGCCGCCGGGCTCATCGCGCTTCGCTTGGGCGTCGACGCCGAGCGCAAGCCGCTCGAGGCGGTGGCTGTGCCGCTTTCGGCTACCTGATTGGCCTACTCGTCGCGGTAGACGCGCTCGCGCAGCTCGTGGCGCTCTTGGGCCTCGACGCTCAAGGTGGCGATGGGCCGCGCATCGAGACGCTTCAAGCTGATCGGCTCGCCGGTCTCCTCGCAATAGCCGTAGGTGCCGTCGTCGAGACGCATCATCGCGGCATCGATCTTGGCGATCAGCTTGCGCTGGCGGTCGCGGGCCCTGAGCTCGAGCGCGCGCTCGGTCTCCGATGTGGCCCGGTCGGCGATATCGGCGTGCTGTGCCGAATCATCGTGCAGGTGCTGCAGCGTTTCCTTGGTCGAGCGGAGAATCTCGTCCCGCCAGATGAGCAGCTTCCGGCGGAAATAGGCCCGCTGGCGCTCGCTCATGAAAGGTTCGTCCTCCGATGGCCGATAGTCTTCGGGGATTTTTCGTTTGGCCCGCATGGTCGTTTCCAGACGCATCCGTTTCCTCTTTGGGCTTGAGACCCTGCTCCCCTTAACCGGCGCTCGCATGGTTAGCGATCCCCACCGGGCAGCCACGTATTTACGGAAGCGAGTCAACAAGTCAAGACGGCAGTGGCGCTTGACAAAGGCGCGAAACATCCTCACCAGGATCATTGCAAATCCGTCATATTTGCGTGGCCGTAACCCCGCCGGCTGAGCCCAGTCTTTGGGCAAAAATGGCATGCTTTGGCGTGCGACTCCGCGATGCTCAACCCTTTCGCCGCCGCGCGAGCCGCGCTAAGAGGCGCGTGGCCAGAGCGCAAAGGACGTTTCGAAGGCGTGCCGATCTCCACCTACACCCAAAGCGTCGGCGATGCCTTCCGCAATATCGGCGACTTCGCCTCCGACCTTGTCGCCCCCACCGTCAGGCTCGGCGTGACGGGGCTCGCCCGCTCCGGCAAGACGGTGTTCATCAGCGCGATCGTGCACAATCTCATCGCCGGCGGGCGGCTCCCCTTCTTCAATGCCGCGGCGCAGGGCCGCGTGCTGCGCGCTTATCTGGAGCCGCAGCCCGACGACGCCGTGCCCCGCTTCGCCTATGAGAAGCATCTCGCCGACCTCACCGCCGCCCCGCCAAGCTGGCCAGAAAGCACGCGCCGCATCAGCCAGCTCAGGCTCACGCTCGAATACGCCTCGGCGAGATTCTGGAAGCGCCAGCTCGGCCGCGAGCGGCTGCATATCGACATCGTCGACTATCCCGGCGAATGGCTCCTCGATCTGCCGCTGCTTCGCCTCGACTACGCCGCGTGGTCGCGCACTGCGATCAAGCAGAGCCGGACAGCGGCCCGCAAGAAAGCTGCCAAGCCATGGCTTGCGTCGCTTGGCCTGGTCGATCCTACCGATCCGGCCGACGAGGCGCTCGCGGAGACGCTCTCCGATCTGTTCAAGGCCTATTTACGCGAGACCCGCGCTGACCCCTACGCGCTCTCCACACTTCCGCCTGGCCGCTTCCTCATGCCGGGCGACCTCGCCGGCTCGCCGGCGCTGACCTTCGCTCCCCTCGATGCCAAGGACAAAACGAGCTTTCCGCGCGGCTCGCTGTGGACGATGATGGAGCGGCGCTACGAATCCTATAAGAGCCATGTGGCGCGACCCTTCTTCCGCGATCATTTCGCGAGACTCGACCGCCAGATCGTGCTCATCGACGTGCTGGCAGCGCTGAATGGCGGTCAGCCCGCGGTGGCCGACCTCGAACGCGCCATGACCGAGATCCTCGAATGCTTCAGGACCGGCGCCAACACTCTCTGGTCGAGCCTGTTCGCGCCGCGCATCGACCGCATCGTGCTCGCCGCCACCAAGGCCGATCATCTGCACCATCAAAGCCATGACCGGCTCGAGGCGATCCTCGCCAAGCTGACCGGCAGAGCCATGGCGCGGGCGAAATATGCCGGTGCCGAAATGAAGGTGCTGGCGCTTGCCGCCGTGCGCGCGACCCGCGAAGGCGAGGCCAGGCGGAACGGCGAGAAGCTTCCGTGCATCGTCGGATATCCGCTGCCCGGCGAGACCATCGGCAGACGCACCTTCGACGGCAATGAGGAGTTCGCCATCTTCCCGGGCGACCTTCCCAACGACCCGGAGGCTGCGCTAGAGGGCTGGCACACCGAGGAGGGCGACATGCGCTTCGTGCGCTTCCGCCCCCCTAATCCTGTGCTCCTCCCTTCCGCTGGCTTCGCCCCGTTCCCAAATATCCGCCTCGACCGCGCCATCGAGGCGCTGATCGGAGATCGCCTGGCATGAGCAAGAAGGAGCGCCGCAGACCGACCGCCTTCAGGGTGGAAGACGTCGAGCTGTTCGAGCCGCCGGTCTCGCAACCGATTGCTGCGGAGACCGTGCCACTCCCGGTGCCACGAGTGCGCGCCATCCCCGATCTCGGCCGCGGACTTCGCTGGGGAACCATCCTCATGGGCGCCCTTGGCGGTCTGGTCAGCCTCGCCGCCTCGCTCTGGCTGTACGACTGGGCGCTGTCGCTGATCGCGCGGGACGACTGGATCGGCTGGGCGGCCGTCGCGCTGTTAGGTCTCGTCCTCCTCGCGCTGTTGATGATCATCCTCAGAGAGGCGGCGGGGCTCGCGCGGCTTGGGCGTCTCGGCAAGATTCGGCACGAGGCCGACGACGCCGCGCGCCAGAACGACAAGCCGCTTGCCGTCGACGTCGCGGGGAGGCTGAAGCGCCTCTATGGCGGACGCAAGGACCTCGCCTGGGGTCTCGCGCGCCTCGCCGAGCAT
>DASYIU010000128.1:0-1932 GCA_035997285.1 Methyloceanibacter sp.
CCCCGATCCGATAATTGCGCAACCGGTCCAGTGCGGCATCGACCTCGGCGATCAGATCGGTTGCGTGGATCACTTCGGCGGTGGGGTAATCCTATTCAGCACGGTCAACCTCGAGAGGGCTGTCGAGGTAGAGCGGTGATATGGCCGTGATTGCGCACCAGCAATGTCGTCGCCCCGCTGAGAACTCGCGTAGGCGCATCGAGGGCAATCGAGCGCAATGCGTTCGGCGTTGTCTACCTCGGCTCGCGAAATATGGAGTGCGAGGGATGCCCAGCGGCCAGATGCGCAAGTTCCTTGTGAGCGCCGAGACCACCTGCTCGCCGTCGCCGCGGCGAGTGCCGGCCACAGGAGGGGTGTCAAAGGAACCAAGGCGCGCCGTCGGTGCAATCGTCAAACGGTCCAACGCGCCCGGGCACGCGCGGCGCCTCAGTTGCTCGGGACGAGGTTCAGCCGAACTCGTCCACCGTCATCGGCATCGGCTCGACGCCGAATGTGGCCAACCTCTCCTGCACCGCCGGCACCGCGAGCGCCTTCTGCGTTTCGGCGTGCAGCCGATCGACGATGGCGCGCGGGGTCTTCGCCGGCAAGGCGAGACGACCTGCAAGCGACCACACGTTTCATGGTGTGATGGTGTTTTGGGACTCGCTCACCTAATCATTGTCCAGATCACGATCACACCAGTGCTCCACATCGAAAAATAGCCTCGAAGGTGCACACAGCGGCGAAGAGAGCCATTTCGTGCGCAGGCCCTTTCACAACACATCGCTCGTCTTTTCCGGCGGTTTACACAGTTCGGCAAGAGGACTAGCGTTGGAGTGCTAGGTCGGCGATGTCGTTGCACATATTTCGCTTGCAAGCCGCCGAGCTTTAAAAAATCAGGGAGGTTCAAATGACAACCCTTCATCGTCGCGCCTTCATGGCGGCGACTGCCGCCGGCATTGCAACACCAACCGCTCTTGGCGCGAAGGAATGCTCCACTGCCGGACTGGACTGGATTACGATGTCGCTTGAGGCGCGGAATCTCGCATACAACAATGTCGAACACGTGGGCGCCGACAACGCGCGCAAAAAAACCGAAGGCTGGGCCGCAGCTTCGAAAACGCTGCGCGAGCAGCGCTCGCAGCACCTCGACTTGGCCTATGGAAACGGAGAGCGCAACAAGTGGGACTTATATCCTGCCAGTGATCCGAAGGCGCCATGCTTCGTTCACATCCACGGCGGCTATTGGCAGCGCGGCAGCAGGGAGATCTTCGCCTGCCTTTCCGAGGGTCCGTTAGCCCGAGGTTGGTCGGCGGCTCTGTGCGGCTACACGCTAGCGCCGGAAGCGAACCTGACGCAGATCACCAATGAACTGAAGAGCGCGTTCGACTGGCTCAACGCCAAGGCCGGCGAGTACGGCATCCAGGGGCCCATCATCGTCACGGGCTGGTCCGCAGGCGGGCATCTGACCTCATTCATTCTTGATCATCCCAAGGTGGCGGCGGGGCTGGCGATCTCGGGCGTGTTTGATCTTGGGGCCCTGCGCGATTCCCCGCATGTCAACGACAAGGTGAAGCTGAGCGAGGAGGAAATCCAGAAGCTCTCGCCGACACGGCGGCCGATCGTGAACAAGCCGCTCGGTATCGCCTACGGCACCGGCGAGTTGCCGGCCATGATCGCGAGCAGCCGTGATTACCATGCCTACCGTTCACAAGCGCATGCCCCTGGGGACTTGATACCGATTGCCAACACCAATCACTTTACGATTCTGGATGAGCTGCGACAGCCCAACAGCACGCTCACCCGCGCCGTGCTTGCGATGGCGCAATACCAGACCTCGTAGGCGATTCAGCGGAACAGTTGCGCCGGCCCTGGTGGCGTATAGGAGGAGTCATGCGATACAAGCCCAAAGGCATCGCCGCGCTCCACATAGCTCTTGGCGGCTTGCCAGAT
>DASYIU010000129.1:0-3731 GCA_035997285.1 Methyloceanibacter sp.
ACGAACGGCTGCGTCCCTCGACCGCGCAGCAGGTGCTCCGCTTTCACCGCATGCAGAACTCAACTCCGGCGCCGGCAGCGTAGCATTCGGGCCGCCGCGAATACCGGAATCGACGAAACTTAGATCATGATGAATCGCATCATGATCTAATCTCTTTGTTGGAGCATGATCTTTTCGGAAAACCGGTTTCCACTTTTCCGGATCATGCTCTAGCATGGGCCTCCTTGCGGCGACGAAGGGGAGGGTGCCATGCGTGCCTTTGTGCTCTTGATTGGCGTCGCCTTGCTTGCTGCCTTGCCTTCGGCCCCATCGGCGGCGGCCAAGCTCGGTGAAACCTGCGACGGCATGGCTGCCCTCAAATGCGAGGCAGGCTTGTGGTGCGAGCATCCCGCCGGGGAATGCTCGGTCGCCGACGGGGCGGGCACCTGCGTCAAGGAGTCGGGGGCGTTCTGCGCCGCGATCTTTCAGCCGGTGTGCGGCTGCGACGGCAAGACCTACGGCAATGACTGCGAGCGGCAGAGAGCCAAGGTCAGCAAGCAGCAGGACGGCCCCTGCTCCTGAGCGCGCTTATGTTTGGCGGTCACGTAAGGCGGGCTAGCCGTTCTTGGCGGACTCCGTCACCGATTTCAGTTGCGCCAAGCCCTTCTCTAGATCGTCGCCGACCATCTTGGTCCCGTTCATCACCAGGCAGAACGCCTTCTCGATGAAATTGTGATGTCCGGCCATGGCCCAGGTCACGGCGGTCTGTTCGCCGTCTTGCTTGAAGGCGAACTCCGAGGATATGGTCCCCTCGAACGGCTTCACGAAATCGGTTTTGATCTTGATAACATCGTTCGGATGACTCTCGACCAGCGTCATCTTCCCCTCGCCTACCTCGTCGTTGCCGGCCCAGGCGAGCACGGCGCCTTGGCCGGAATCGGGGCCCTCGAAAGTCACTTTCGCCGCCGGGCCGAGCTTTGCCCACGGCGACCAGGCCTCCCATTTGTGGAAGTCGTTCACCTGCGCAAAGACAGCGGTGGCGGGGGCAGCAATGGCGGCCGTCCGCTCGACGCGGAAGTCCGACGGCTGAAGCGCGACGATAACGAGGAAGATGAGGATAATTGCCGCGAGAGCGATGAGGATCTTTTTCGGCATCGGAACCCGTCTCCAGTTGAGGCCCAAGACGTGAGGTGGTTTCCCGCTACTCGATGACCAGATCACCGAGATACGGCATGTCGATGACATTGACCACGTTATCGATCCGCACGTTCTTGCGCGCGGCCCAGGAGAGGTGCTGCCAATGCAGCGGCAAGAGCCCCGCATCGTCATAGAGAATGCGCTCGATCTTCTTCAGCACCTCGGCGCGCGCCTTTGGGTCGGTCATGGTCTGGGTCTCTAGCGTCAGCCGGTCCAGCTCGGGGTTAGAATAGTTGCCGGCATTGTACTGGCCGTAGCCCGTCGCCTTGTCGGGCGTCATCGCCAGGAACTCGTAGAAATTCGCCGAATCCTGGGTGTCTGACTGCCAGCCGATCATCATGATGTCGGCGGCGCGCTCGTCGAAGCGCTGCCAGTATTGGGCCTTGGGCATGGTCTGCAAATCGACCTTGATGTTGATCTTGGCGAGCATGGCGGCCACGGCCTCGGCAATGCGGGCGTCCTCGATATAGCGATTGTTAGGGGCCATCATGGTCACCGAGAAGCCGTCTCCGTAGCCAGCCTCCTGCATCAGCGCCTTGGCCTTGGCCAGGTCGTAGCGCGGGACGAGCGCAGGGTCGTAGCCGGCATAGCCGGGGGGGCTCAGCTCACCTGCCACGGTGGCGGAGCCGCGCAGGATTTTCTCGGCGATGCCTTCCCGGTTTACCGCGTAAGACATGGCAAGGCGCACGCGTGGGTCTTTGAAGGCCGGGACCCGCGCCTGGTTCAGCTCGAAGGTGAGGACGCGTGTGCTCGGCATGGTGATGAGGGTGCAGCAGGAGGCATCCTTAACACGGGCAAGATCGGTGGGCGGCACCGGCGCGATGAAATCGACGTCGCCGGCAAGGAGCGCCGCCACCCGCGTCGCCGGCTCCTTGATGGGCGTGAACACGATCTGATCGACATTGCCGGGCGAGGCCTTGTCCCAATAATCGGCGAAGCGCTTGAGTCCTAGCCGCACGCCCTGCTCCCGCTCAGTGACGATGAAAGGCCCCGTCCCGCTCGCATGGCTCGAGGCGAAGGACGACCCGGACTTGACGACGGCGTCCTTAGGGCGTCCGCGCTCGTCCACGCCGGAATAGAATTCGCGGTCCATGGGGAAGATGTAAGTGGCGAGGTCGAGCACGAGTGGATAAGGGCCTTTGGTGACGAGGTCGACGGTGAGGCCGTCGACGGCACGCGCCTCGGCGAAGGGCTCGAACAGCGCCTTGAAGTCGGGGCTCTGTTTCAGCCGGTTGAAGGTCCACACCACGTCTTCGGCGGAGAGCGTGCGGCCGCTTTGAAATTTCACGCCTTCGCGCAGATGAAAGCGCATGGTGCGCTCGTCGATCTTCTCGAAACTCTTGGCGAGCCGCGGCTCGATGGTGAGGTCCTGACGAAACCGGATCAGCGGATCGAAGAGGAGATGGGAGAGCTGGAGGGTCGCACCCGAAAGCTGCTCATGGGGATCGAGCGAAGTGGGGTCTGAGTCGTAGGCCATGCGCAGCGTCTTGGCCTCCGCCGCCGTAGCGTGACCTAGGGCGAGGAAAGCGAGAATGGGAATGATGAGAAGACGGCGCATGGGCGGGCGCTTTGTCTCCTGAAAGGAACTCCTTCGTCCACCCCCGGCACACAACCATATCGCGGGCCGTTCTGGAGGAGTTTCGACAACGGCGATCCGCCGCAAGGGTCGCAAGGCTGTTAGGAACGATGGTGGCGAAACTGTCCCAACGGCAGCTTGGCGATTGATTAGCCGCCATGACCTGCTATGGTGTTTCTGGGAATTTCGAGGGAAATATTATGCGTTTTGTGATTGCGCTGGCATTCATCTCCTCGTCTCTGGTTATGCGCGGATTGCCGCCTAAGCTGGTGCAACGATTACGCTAATAAAGCGGTTAGTCAGAATCAACACCAGGTGGCGTTAAAGTGTCGCTATTGGGGGCCGGCATGGAGTTCCCGAAGTGCATGGGCATTACTAACCTTATAGATGCCAAGGTCGAGCGCAACTGGCGCGACACTTGCCTCACCTATTGTAGGCAAGGTTCCTCGAAGATGCCTCAACGTTCTCAACCCTAGCTGGATAGAGCCACGCGCCCTCGTATTTGCCGACATCGTCGAAATGCGCATCGATGACGTGGTGCGCTTATTCCGGCCTGAGAGCAGTGTACGTCCCCGCCCCTTGCCTCGCTATTCTAGCCCGATAAAGTCGAACGGTTGCGCCGAGGCGCCTTAAGAGGCTTAAGGACATCGTGCAAGGCTTCTTTGTCACCGGGACCGACACCGATGTCGGCAAGACGGTCGTCTCGGCTTGGCTGCTGGCGCATCTCGACGCCTGCTACTGGAAGCCGGTCCAGGCCGGCGCCGAGCCTGAGACCGACTCGGCCGCCATGCGGCGTTACGCGGAAGTTTCCGCCGAGCGCATCCTGCCCGAGGCCTACCTGTTGCCCGACCCCATCGCCCCGCATGAGGCGGCGCGGCGGGCCGGGATCGCAATCGACATGGCGAAGCTGATGCCGCCGCCTTGCGACCGGCTGCTCGTGGTCGAGGGCGCCGGCGGGCTGATGGTGCCGCTCACCGAC
>DASYIU010000130.1:0-3841 GCA_035997285.1 Methyloceanibacter sp.
GATCGAGCCCGTAGGCGCTGGTGTCTTGCGAGATGACAAGAAGCTCCTCGACGCCGGCCGCAACCAGCCGCTCGGCCTCGACCATGACCTCGCCGAAAGGCCGGCTCTTGAGCGGCCCGCGCAGGCTCGGGATGATGCAGAAGCTGCAACGATTGTTGCAGCCTTCGGAGATCTTCAAATAGGCGTAGTGGCGCGGCGTCAGTCTGATGCCTTGCGGCGGCAGGAGATCGAGGAAGGGATCGTGCGGCCGGGGCACGGCCTTGTGCACCTCCTCCACCACAGCCTCATATTGATGCGGGCCGGTGATGGCGAGGACATTGGGGTAGCGTTCGCGGATGCGGCCAGCCTCGACGCCCAAGCAGCCGGTCACGATGACTTTGCCGTTCTCGGCCAGAGCCTCGCCGATGGCTTCGAGGGATTCCTCCTTGGCGCTGTTCAAGAAGCCGCAGGTGTTGACCACCACGGCGTCGGCGCCCTCATAGCTCGACGAGAGCTCATACCCTTCCGCGCGAAGGCGCGTGATGATGCGCTCGGAATCGACGAGCGCCTTGGGGCAGCCCAGGCTGACAAAGCCAATTCTTGGCAAGCCAATTTTTGGGGGTGTGGCAGGCATTGGCGCCTTATAGGCGAGAGAAGGCATCTGGTCGATGGGCTGAGGGGGTGATTCCCCCGCAAGCCGGACCGCGCCCGCTGGTCTCCACCACACCCGTTTCCACCTCGAGGACAATCTCCAAGAGATGTGTGGGGCGAGGTCTCTGCCGGGGTGAACTTCTTCAACCCCTCGGCCAACACCTTAGTCTACGCCAAGCTCGACATCACCTTCGGCGACAATATCGACGGCGTCGGCGGCAAGGCCGGCATGCGCGTGAGCTGATCGGACCAGCTGCCGGGCTAGGCAAAATTGCTCCAGCCTTAGCGGAGGATGCGGTCGAGATCGGGATCGTCCGGCTCGTTGCTATCGCCCTGCTCGGTCGTACCGGCTTCGGGCGTCGGCTCAGCCTGAGGGGTCTTACCCTTGCCGGGTTGCTTCTGGCTGGCGGGGGGGGCGCCATCGCCTTCCGCGCCGCCGCCGCGCGGAACGATCTGCACGTTGCCGAGGAAACGGCCGATCGCCTCGCCGACCGGTTTCCCCTTAAACTTCTTCTGCAGGGCGTCGCCGATCTGCTTGACCGTCTTCGAGGCCTGCTCGGGGTTGGCGAACATGCCCTTGATCTCAGGCTTGATGCGCGGGCTGTCCAAGGGGCCTTCGATGCGAACCGGCACGCTTAAGCCGGCGAGATCGTTGGCGCCGCCCTTCCCTTCGGGTCCGGCCACGATCTCGGGATGGGCCAGAATATCGAGGCTGCTTTGCGTCAGGTTCACCGTGCCGGCCGCCGTTACCTGCAGCAGCGGGCTCGTCATCTTGAGGTTGCTGGTCTCGGCAATGCCGTTCTTGATGGCGAAGCTGCCGCCGAGATCGGTGAACGCCGTCTTGGCGCCGGGGCCCTGGCGCAGCTCCGGAATCTGACCCGAGCCGAGCGAGCTGATGAACCCGGTGATGTCGACGCCTTCGATGGAGCCGTCGCTCACCGCGACGCTGCCCTGGCCGGCGAGAGAGGACTTGATCTCCTCGGCGGTATTGCCGCCGCCCCCGATCTGAAGGGACAGCTTGGTATGGCCTTCGAGCAGGCTGAACTGGGCGGCATCGCTGAGCAGCGTCTTGGCCTGGACCCCGTCGAGGCGGAAGTCGCCGGTAAAGCTGGGCACCGGCTTGGAGACATCGAGCACGAGCTTGCCGCTGGCATGGCCGTCATAGAGCTCCATGCCGCCAAGCGTCGCGTTCAGCACGCCATCGCGGAAGGCAAGACCAAGAGAGCTCGGCCCGAGGTCGAGATGCCCCACCCGCGTCTTGCGCACGTTCAGATTGACGTCAGCATCGACGGAGGCGGGTGAGGCCACCGGGGCCGGAACGGGGGCAACGGAAGGTGCCTGCGGCGGCTGCGGCGGAGCGGCTTCGGCCTCTGGTGAAGGCGGCGCGGCGTCGGCCTCGGGTGAAGGCGGCACGGCTGCAGTCTCGGGGGCTGATGGGGCAGCGCCCGGCTCCGGCGCCTGTCGGGGCATGTCGCTCTCCGCTTGCGGTGCGGCGTTCGGCGCTGCGGTCTGCGCTTGCGGCGAGGCACTTGGCGCTGCGCTCTCAGCCGCTTGCGGCTTGGCGCCGGCGTCGGCGGTCTTCCCGGCAGTGCTCGACAGGAAGGGGTTGAGGTCGAGATTGTCGAGCGCAAGGGCTGCCCTGATATGCGGCCTCGGGCTCTGCAAGGTCACGACGGCCTCGCCTTGTCCGCTGACGTGCTCGAGCGCAAAGCGCGCCGCGCTGAAGGTGATCTCGTCATCGTTCCAAGCGAGGTGGCTGGCCAGCTCGCCGTCGCCGATGGCCGTCGCCGATGGCGGCTTCTCCCGCATCCAGGCAAGCAACGAGGGAATCGAATGGGCCTTGGCCGAAAGCTGGCCCTCGCCGGAAAGCTTCGGCCGGGTCGAGACGTTGCCGTCGAACCGTGCGGCGATGGCCGGCGTATCGATGGCAAGCACGAGCCGCGCCGGACGGCTCTGGCGGAGATCGGCGGGAGAGGTCAGCTGGAAACTGAAATCGACCGTCTGATCCTTCCAGTCGAGCTTGCCGGTGCCAGTGAGTGGATCGGTGATGGTCGGTAGGCTTAAGTTCGCCGCGATATGCTCGATGCGTTTTTCCGTGCCTTTGTCGTCATAGGCGATGATGACCATGCCGTCCTCGATGCGTACGTCTTGCAGCTTCACATCACGCTGCGGCCGATCGCCGGCTTGCTTGGCGATCCCGGCCCCGGGCTCCTTGCGCTTCGCGGGCGCGTCGGCGCGGTCGTTGGAGCCAAGACGGACCGTCAGCACCGGACGCTCCAGCACCACGCGCTTGGCCTCCACCTGACGGGTCAAAAGTCCGGCGAGGTCGAGATCGAGCACGAGTCTCGCCACCGAGAAATCGGCGGTGCCGGCCCGCGCCTCGGGATCGGTGAAAGCCGCGTCGGTGATGACGATATGGGGACCGGGCGTGAACATGAGCGAGGTCGTGCCGTTGACCTTGAGCTCGCGACCGGTCTGCTCCTTGATGCGGGCGGCGACACGGTCGCGCACCGCGTCCGCCGAAATCAGGAGATTGACGGCGATCAGCGCGACAACGGCGACGGCCACAACGCCCGCGCCGATCATGAGCAGAAGCTTCATGGGTCCGCTGCGAGGCGTCATGAGCCAGCGTCTGGCGCCGTCTTGCGGCGCGCTGGCTTCCGCCGGCGGCGTCTTATGCTTGTTCTGGTGTTCCATGGATCCCGGACTAAGGCCCTGACCTTAGCCCGATAAATAAGGTGAGAATAGGAATTGGGACTCGAGCTGGCGGCGGCAGCGGCCGGCCTATTTCACCTGACCAGGATGGCGTGATTGTCCCACTGAAAACCAGAGGCCTGGCGGTCCATGGTGCCGTTGACGTCGTCGGTGGCAAGCCAGCCCTCGCCGCTCGTCAGCAGGAAGCTCGCGCTGCGATGGGTGGGGGCGAGCCCACGATGGAATTGCCGAAGCGAAAGGCCTCGGTCTGCATGTAGGGGATGCGGGCGGCGATCCAGGCGGCGCGGGCGGAGCGGAGAGTGTCCTCGGTCGGCTTGGCGAGGAAGGCGTCGACCGCGAGCTTCAGCGTCCTGGCGGTATCGAGGGAGTCGGTGTAACCGGCCTCGGCCATGTCAACGTAGGTCTTTAGCACGTCTTTGGGCGTGGGCTCGGCTATAGCGGGCGAAGTCGCAACTCCAGTCGCAAGGCTTAGGCACAGAGTGGCAGCGGCGAACGG
>DASYIU010000131.1:0-9484 GCA_035997285.1 Methyloceanibacter sp.
CCGGCTCCCCCTCCCGAAGCCGGAGCTCCAGAGGCTGCGGCTCCAAGCCCTCAGAGGGTGGTGGCGAAGAATGTGCAGAATCCCTTTGTGGCTCCGGCTCCTGCGGCTGAGAGCACACCCTCGGACGCCAAACCTTCAGAAGCCATGCCTTCAGATGTGACGTCCCCGTCTCCATCGCTGTCAGAGCGGGAGGGCGTGTTCGTGAAGACCGTGCATGACGATGCCTGCAACACCTTCGGCACCGTGCTGGGACCTGAGGCGAACGAGGCGCACAAGAACCATTTCCACCTCGATATGAAGGCGCGCCGCGACAACGCCTTCTGCGAATAGCGTAGTAGGGGCGCCTTCACTGCGGCCCGGATGCGAGGAAGAGTTCCGCGACATCGTCACAGGAGCTCGCCGCGCCATGCGCCGGCGCGCGCCATCATCCCCCCGGCCGCGCCTCTTATCGCGAATGACGCTCATGAAGGCGAAGCTCGTCGCTGATTTTTCCAGCACCGCGCTGACGTCGTCGTTGTCGGATCGAGCTTCGCGTAGCGGTCCAGATAGAGCTGCAAGTAGTGGAATTGCAGCCAAACGTATAATGAGCGTTGCCAGACTTGCTCACTGAGTCTCTGGAGATCAGCCCAGCCGATTGACCCCCCACGAACGCGGCGATCTTCCCCAGCACATCCGGCCAGAGCGAAGGAGCAAGCGTCGAATCGTAGATCTCGCCGACCAGCCGCGAGAATCGTTCTTCGTTGCCATCATGCATGATCTTAAGTCGCTGCGATTCAAGCCACCATCGGCTAGCAATCGGCGGCTTGGCCGGGAGCATTGTGATAGTACGCGCTTAATGCGATGAACGCACCATGAACGAACCCGGGCCCGGTCCTTGCGCTGTCATTGGCTGCGCATGATGCCGGTGCTAGCTTTCCCCCTTGGCAGTTAAGGACTCGGACGCGTGGCATCCCCTAAAGACAAGACCGTCTCCTTACGCACCGAGCGGGTCAAGCGCGCGGGCGGCAAGACGCCTCCCGCGTCGCGGTCGGGGTTCCCGGCGACCCGGCTCAGACGCAACCGGCGCGCCGACTGGTCGCGCCGCCTCGTGCGCGAAACGACGCTCACCACCGACGATCTGATCTGGCCGATCTTCCTCGTCGAAGGCGAGCGGGTGCGCTCGGCGATCGCGGCGATGCCAGGCGTCGAGCGCCTCTCGATCGACCTCGCCGTCAAGGCTGCCGAACAGGCCGCCTCGCTCGGGCTTCCGGCCATCGCGCTCTTTCCCAATACCGCTCCCGCCCTGCGCGACGAACAGGCAAGCGAGGCGCTCAACCCCGGCAATCTCGTCTGCCGCGCGGTCCGTGCCATCAAGGCCGCAGTGCCCGAGACCGGCATCATCTGCGACGTGGCGCTCGACGCTTACACGAGCCACGGCCATGACGGGCTCCTGGTCGATGGCGAGATCGACAACGACCGCACTGTCGAGGTGCTGATCGCGCAAGCGCTGGTACAGGCCGAGGCCGGCTGCGACATCCTTGCGCCGTCGGACATGATGGACGGACGGATCGGCGCGATCAGGGCTGCACTCGAGGAGAACGGCTTCACCAACACCCAGCTCCTTGCTTATGCGGCGAAATATGCCTCGGCCTTCTATGGGCCGTTCCGCGACGCGGTGGGCTCCACGATGCTGCGCGGCGACAAGCAGACCTATCAGATGGACCCCGCCAACGGCGCGGAGGCGCTGCGCGAGGTGGCGCTCGACATCGCCGAGGGCGCCGACATGGTGTTGGTCAAGCCGGGGCTCGCTTATCTCGACATCGTCTGGCGCGTGAAGGAGGCTTTCGGGGTGCCGACCTTCGTCTATCAGACCTCAGGCGAATATTCGATGATCGGGGCCGCCGCGATGCGCGGCTGGGTCGACCGGGACCGCGTCATCCTGGAGAGCTTGATCGCCTGCAAGCGCGCCGGCGCCGATGCGATCTTCACCTATTTCGCCGTCGAGGCGGCCAAGCTGCTCAAAGCCAAGGCTTGACCTCGGCGCAAGTTCAGTTGGTGACCTTCACCGTCTTGAAGATCACCTTGGCGTCTTTCGTCTTGTCGAAATTGTCGCCGGACAGGCCGAAGCGCCAGCCGCTCTTTGGCGCCTGCCCCCGCAACTCGCGCACCTTGGTGCCATTGATAAAGAAGACCACGGAATTGCCAACGGTCTTGACGCGAAGCGTGTTGGCGGCACCCGGCGCTTTGTTGATCGCCGGCGAATCGACATTGGCGGCGATGGTGCCCAGCCACTTGCCATCCTGCTTGCGTGCGATCCAGTACTTGCCGTTGTTGAGGAGGCCGAACTGGAAGTAGGTCCTGTTGTCCTCACCCCAGAAAAGGAGACCAGCGCCGAGGATCGGCTGGTCTCCGGTGGGCCAGATCGTCTCGGAACAGATATCGGCATCGTGGACGGTGAAGGTGACGTTCAGATCGGACTGCATGTCGTCGGGGGGGAGCTTGAAGACGAAGGAACCGTCCTTCACCTCGACATTGTCCTTGAGCGGCCAGCCGCCGGCGTCGTCGGCGAATTTGTCCTCGAACACGACCTCCGGGCCTTCGCAGGCCGCCGCCCGCCAGGCCGGAGCCCCTGCCAAAAGGATCGCAATCCCAAGCAACATCACTGATCTTCGCATCGATGGTCCCCGTTAGCCTGGCCTCATCCGCATCCAGTCAAAAATCCTTACCGGGTTGGCCCGGGCTCGGCAACCTGTGCGCTCATCGCCGCAACCGGTCTCTCCGCACCAGCCCGATGCTCAGACATCTTGGTCCCGAGACGCCTTATGCTTGTTTGGCGGTGCGGCAATCACCACCTTAGGGCGCGTGAATTGCCTCCGGCCACGGCATTGGAGACGAGATGACCGACCAGAAGACGCTTCCGCCACGTCCGGGTGCTGATTACAGCGAACAGCCGAACGTCTACGATCCGGCGACGCAGCCGCGTCTGTTCCACGGCGTGATTCGCAAGCGCATCGTGGCCTTCATTGTCGACTCCATCATCATTCTGGTACTGACGACGGTCGCCTATGTTGTCGTGTTGCTGCTCGGAATCCTCACGCTCGGCCTCGCCTGGCTCCTGTTCGGCCTCGTCTTTCCGGTTGTAGGCCTCGGCTATAATGCGCTCACCATTGGGGGTGCGAATTCCGCGACCATCGGCCAGCGGATGATGGGGCTCGAGGTGCGCATGTGGTTCAGTGGCAGGGTCACGCCGCTGATTGCGGCCTTCCACGCGCTGCTCTTCTGGTTCTCCTTCGTGATTTTCTGCCCGATTCTGTTGTGGGCCCTGTTCGACCCGCGCAAGCGCTGCCTGCACGACATTCTGGCGGGCGTGGTGGTGATCGACCGCGTTTAGGATTCTGGCGCAAGAAAGTCGCCCCCAGGCATTTATTCGGACTTTTGGGCTCCCTTCCCCGATTGCGCTGCTGGCCTTCGATCCACTAAGCTTGCCGATAGATTGGTTCAGATTCGTTTCCGGTCGGCAGCCCGTGACAGAGCACAAGAGCAACTTCCCAGAGTTCTACATCACCGCGCCGCAGCCCTGTCCCTACCTCCCCGGCCGGCTCGAGCGGAAGCTGTTCACCCATCTCACCCGCGACAAGCCGCGCTTCCTGGTCGACAATCTGTTGAAGGGCGGGTTCCGGCGCAGCCAGAACATCGCCTATATGCCCTATTGCGATGCCTGCTCGGCCTGCGTGCCGGTGCGCATCCTGGTCGATCAGTTTCGCCCGCGCCGCTCCTTAAGAAGGATCGCCCGCGCCAATCGCGACCTCGTCGCCACCCGTGTGCCGCCGGCGCCGAGCGCCGAGCAATACGCGCTGTTCCGCAGCTATATCGACGCCCGCCACGCCGATGGCGGCATGGCTGAGATGTCGGTGCTCGATTATTCGCTGATGGTCGAGGACAGCGTGGTCGAGACCTTCGTCACCGAATACCGGGTGAAGCCCGACCCTGAAGGCGACGGCAGCTCTCCACTGATCGCGGTGTCGCTGTGCGATCGCCTGAGCGACGGCATCTCCATGGTGTACAGCTTCTACGATCCGAGCCAGCCTGCGCGCAGCCTCGGCACCTATATGATCCTCGACCATGTCGAGTTCGCCAGAGCGCAAGGCCATCCCTTCGTCTATCTCGGCTACTGGATCGAGGGCTCGCGCAAGATGCGCTACAAAAACCGCTTCCAGCCGCAGCAGAGCCTCACCTCTAAGGGCTGGGTGAGCACTTCCTCCGAGACGCCCGCGGGCGAGACCCGCGAAGAGCCGGCGACGAAACGCCAGAAGCCGCAACGGCCCTGAGCTCGCGGTTGAGTTCTGGTTTTGGTTTCCAGTCGCGTCAGAATTTCGCGCCGAAACTGTTCGACTTGGGGAAGCCCTTGGGCGGCAGGCGCCCGGCCTGGGCTCGCACGCCCCACCAATCCCTGAGCTCGGTCACGGTGAAGGAGCGGCCCGCGGCATCGATATAAATGAGGCCTTCCTTCTTCTTGAAGACCGTGGCGTCGGCCAAGCCGCCGTCCTTATAGCGCTGTAGCCGCACCCCCTTGCCGCGCGGCATCTCCGGCAGCTCCTTCAAGGGAAACAGCAGAAGCTTCCGGTTGTCGCCGATCACCGCCACGCTGTCGCCGTCTACGGCTGCGCAGACGATCGCCTCGGTGCCGGCTTCAACGTTCAGCACCTGCTTGCCTTTGCGCGTCATGGCGAGGACCTCGTCCTCGGCCACGATGAAGCCATGGCCGCTCGTGCCGGCGACGAGAAGCTTGCGCCCCGGCTCATGCACGAACAGCTCGACCGCGTCGGCCGCCTCCTCGATGTCGATCATGAGGCGGAAGGGCTCGCCGTGCCCCCTGCCCCCCGGCAGCTTGTCGGCGCCGAGCGCGTAGAAGCGGCCATTGGTGCCGAACAGGAGAAGCGTGTCCGTGGTCTGCGCCTTGACCGCGCGCTTCAGCCGGTCGCCCTCCTTGAAGGCGAGGCTGTCGAGCTCGGTCTGATGGCCGCGGATGGCGCGCAGCCAGCCCTTCTCCGAGAGGACGACGGTCACCGGCTCCTTCTCGATCATCGCCTCGGCGAGATCGGTCTCCACCCCTTGCGGCGCCTCGGCAAAGGTCGTGCGACGGCGCCCGAGCCCGGTCTTCTGGCCGAACTCGTCCCTCAGCGTCTTGATCTCGTCGGCGATGCGCTTCCACTGTTTGTCTTTAGCGGCGAGCAGAGATTTCAGCTCCTTGCGCTCGGCCGTCAGCGCCGTATGCTCGCGCCCGATCTCCATCTCCTCGAGCTTGCGCAAGGCGCGCAGTCGCATATTGAGGATGGCCTCGGCCTGAACCTCGGTAAGCTTGAAGGCGCGCATCAGGGCCGGCTTCGCCTCGTCCTTCTCGCGGATGATTTTGATGACGTTGTCGATGTTGAGATAGACGATGAGATAGCCGTCGAGCACCTCGAGCCGGTGGTCGATCTTGGCCAGGCGGAATTTGGAGCGACGGACGAGAACGACCTGGCGGTGGTCGAGCCATTCGCGCAACACCTGCCGCAAGCCCAGCACGTTCGGCACCTGGCCGCGGCTCAGCACGTTCATGTTGAGGTGAACGCGCGTCTCGAGCTCGGTCAGCTTGAACATCTGCTCCATGAGCAGCAGCGGATCGACGGTGCGGCTCTTCGGCTCGAGCACGAGCCTCACCTCCTCGGTCGATTCGTCGCGGACGTCGGCCAAGAGCGGCAGCTTTTTCTGCAGCAGCAGCTCGGCGATGCGGGCGACGAGACGCGCCTTCGGAATCTGATAGGGAATCTCGGTGACGACGATCTGATAGGTCCCGCGGCCGGTATCCTCCTCCTGCCAGCGGGCGCGCAAGCGGAAGCTGCCGCGCCCGGTCTTGTAGGCCTGAACGATCTGGTCGCGCGGCTCGACCATGATGCCGCCAGTCGGCAGGTCGGGCCCGGGCACCAACTCGACCAGCTTGTCGGCGGTGGCGTTGGGGAACTTGATCAGATGCAGCGCGGCATCGCAAAGCTCGCCGGCATTGTGCGGCGGGATATTGGTCGCCATGCCGACGGCGATGCCCGAGGACCCATTGGCGAGCAGGTTGGGGAAATTGGCAGGGAGCACGGTCGGTTCCTGCTCGCGCCCGTCGTAATTGGCGCGGAAGTCGACAGTGTCCTCGTCGATGCCGTCGAGCAGCCGCGCGGCGACCTCGGTGAGGCGCGCTTCGGTGTAGCGCTCGGCGGCAGGGTTATCGCCGTCGATATTGCCGAAATTGCCTTGGCCGTCGACAAGCGGATAGCGCACAGTGAAGTCCTGGGCGAGACGGGCGAGCGCGTCGTAGATCGCCTGGTTACCGTGGGGATGAAAGTTGCCCATGGTGTCGCCGACGATCTTGGCGCATTTCCGGAATTCGCCTTGGGGGGCAAGCCTGAGCTGCTGCATGGCGTAGAGCAGCCGCCGGTGCACAGGTTTCAGCCCATCGCGCACGTCGGGCAGCGCCCGGTGCATGATAGTCGAGAGCGCGTATGCGAGGTAGCGCTCCTCGAGTGCCTCGCGCAGTTCCACGGGCTCGATCGGTCCTTGCGAATCAGGCGGCGGGGTTGCGCGACGTCCCATGCCCCGCGCTTAGCGCATCAGCGGCATCGGCTCAAGGGTATGCGGCCCCGTGAATCAATTGGCTTGAGAGCTGTGGTCCTATATCGTCGAGCTGCCGGGGAAGGAGCTCACGGAGGTCCCAAACATGAGCTACCGACTGACTTTGCGAGCTATCCTTCTCGTTATTGCTTTCGCCTTTGGCGCCATCCCTTCCTTCGCCTCGGCGCATGCAGCCACCGCCGACTCCATTCTTGCGTCGAAAAAACTAGGCCCTTTGGCTGAACCGGGTATGGACCGGCCAGGGCAAGACTACAAGAATTTCGATTTAGACTCTGACAACGCCAACATTTGTGAGTCCGCCTGCAATAACGAGGCGAGGTGCAGGGCCTGGACCTATGTCAACCCAGGCGTGCAAGGGCCAAAAGCCAGATGTTGGCTCAAGACGGGCATCCCCGGGATCCGCGGAAACACGTGTTGCGTCTCGGGGATTAAAGCCGGTTATTGTGACAGCGGGTCGTATTGGGACGCCTCCGCTAGGCAGTGCCGCGCCAAGGTCAATTAGCGTTATTGGTCCGGGGTCCCGCGGTGCACTAAGCCGACGCGGGGGTTATCGAGGGCCTTCGAAGGGGCTCGTCCGATGTGCTGGTTCCCCAACCAGGCACAGGGCCGAGCCCCTTTGGCGATCACCAGACTAGCCGCTTGCTTGCTCAGCGGCACCAGGCGCCAGTGGGCTTGCAGCTATTCGCAGGCGCCGTGCCGCTCTGGCAAAACTGAATCGCCTTCTGCTTCGCTTGATTCTGATCGGCGCCTCCGCCCGCGGCGTACCAGTAGCCGCCGGCTCTGCTCTCGGCGAAGGACACGCACGTGTCCTTGGTCGTCCAGAACACCTGGCAGCCGTTTTTATTCCCACCGCACCCGTTGAAGGCGAGGTCCTTGGCTTGCTGCTCGGTCGCCTTGAAGACGGCGTAGCCCCAATAGCCCTTGGGGCTCGCGGCAAAAGCCGACCACTCATTCGCCACAGGAGGGGGAGGTGGTGGGGGTGGAGGAGGATTGCCACCTCCACCGCCGCCACCAGCGGCACAAATCGCGGGGACATTGGCCGCAAGCACGCCCGGTTGATCGGTGTTCCAATTGCCGGGGGGCGAATATTGGCACACCCAGTAGTTCTGTCCATTGCAGACTGCCATGCCGCAGCCGAGTTGCTTGCTGTCGCGCCAGACAAGTTGGGTGAAATGTCCGACCGCATTGCTATAGCTCGGCGCGTTGAAATTGTACTGGCTGATTTCGCTGTACCAGCTGTCGACTGCGGCTTGCGCGGAGCGATCGGTTCCCCACGAGAGATTCTCGCCATAGGGGGGCTGTTTTGTCCAACCCCCTGAATGCGTCTTGGAGCAAGCATCGGCCCATTGCTGGGCCTCGGCAGCGAGTTGCGACGACCACGTCAGGGCCGGCACACAATGTTTGCTCCGATACGCGTTATGCGCATTGAGGAGCGCCTGGGAATCGCTGTCCGAAATGGCGAAAGCGTCGGGAGACGATCCAACCAGCATTAGTCCCGTCAAGACAAGGACAGGGACGGCGGACTTCAGGGAACGAGCTAGCCTCGACCTCGAGACTGGCGTCCGACCTGGCAAGCGGCGGACGCGATGAAACAGCTTGTGCATTGATATCTCCCTTTCCATAGCGCCAATCCCTCAGTCAGGAACGACTCCCAAGCTCTTGAGCGACCCAGCTGTGGGCCGGTGGTATTCAGCTCGTCAGGTCGGCACGAGTCATCGCGATGATGCTCCAAGACCGTGCCTCAGGGCACCGGCTACCATCATGCCGATGACCTCGGATCGCTGACCTGCTCGTGCCGTGTGTGGAAATGCGCTTGATAGCAAGTTTGATTCTCGAACTTATCCGCCGCCTGCTACCGATCATAGCACGAGCCGGCCGCGGTCCCGCATGCCGGTGATGCGGTTTTGCTCTAGATTTTCCTTCGCCGGCAATGAGCCGCGCCTAGCGCATCGAGACGGCGCGCTCAAGGGAGGCGTCCTGGATTTCGATCGGGGAGAGAAGGAAGCACATCCTCATTGTCCCCGCTGGCCGCAGGCTTGGCGCCTTTGAGGCGAGACGTGTCGATGAACAGCTGGATCTCTTGGTAGTACCACTGATTGCCGTGCTTCCAGCCGGCGACGCCCACGCCGATCTCGGTGGAGGCCGATCGGAGAGCGCGCTCATGCCCCGGAGACTGCTTCCAGAAGCGCATGGCCGCTGCGATCGCCGCGTCGGGAGAGGCCCGGTTGGGCCGCGTCCACGACTCATGCCAATTCTCGCCACGGAACTTGCAGAACTTGACCCCCGATGCACGGAGCCGCTGGAAGGGATCTCGTCCACTTGGCGCCGGCGCTCTCGCTCAACGGCGCCAGCCCCTTCTCTCGCCGGTAGGCATTGGTCTGGTCGACGATCGCCGATGTTGCGCTTGAAGGAACGTTGAACTGTTGCGCCTGCGCGGGCGTGACGAAGGAGATTGCCACGAGCGCGAGCAGCGGCAGCGCGACAGGCACCGGTGGCCTGTCGAGGCATGTCGCGCCCTGCTCCCGCATGGACATGCGTGGCCCCCACCCGGACGGGCGATGGTACCGCTCGTTCGTGTTTGCTGCCTAGGCGGAGCAGAGCACCGCTCTAAGCGGCGCGAGGGGCGCGGGCGAGAAGCCCGATGAGGCGCTCTCTAGCTTGCGGCATGGCAAGGCCGTGGGGCTCGAGCACATCGCGCTCGAGAAAATGCCCAACCAGGACGAAGCCCGCTTCGATATCGCCCTCGCCAATCGGAGCGCCCTCAACGAGCAGGAAGGCTGGCAGCTTGAGGAGCTTGCTGCAATAAGGTTTACCGGCATCCCGCGATACGGCCCGGCCTGAGCGGGGC
>DASYIU010000132.1:0-1807 GCA_035997285.1 Methyloceanibacter sp.
GGGGCCGACGGCGCTCGTCTTAAGGGTAAAGAGCAGAACTTGATTGTCACTTAAGTAGCGGCTATCCTCCGCGCATCCTTGGAGGATCGATCATGAATCGATGCAAATGGCCTCTGCTCTTCAAGCTGGAATTAGCCGCGCGCACCCTCGCGTCCGCGCCGGCATATTTCACCGACGAGGCCGAAGTGGCGGGACCGGCCGCGCCCGAGTCCGCTTCAGCGCAGCGGCTCGAGGATGCTCACATAGTTGGCGACGGCGGCGCCGCCCATATTGAACACGCCGCCGATCCGGGCCTTGGGCAGTTGCAGGCCGCCGGGCGCGGTGCCGGAGAGCTGCATGGCCGACATCACGTGCATGCTGACGCCGGTCGCGCCGACCGGATGGCCCTTGGCCTTGAGCCCGCCCGAGACGTTGACCGGCAGCTTGCCGTCGCGCTCGACCCAGCCCTCGTGGATCGCCCGCTCGCCTTCGCCGGGAGCGGTGAGGCCCATCGCCTCGTACTCGATCAGCTCGGCCGAGGTGAAGCAGTCGTGGCTCTCGACGAAGGAGAGGTCGAGCAGGTCGAGCTTGGCCTCGGCGAGCGCGCGCTGCCAGGCGAGCTGCGGGCCTTCGAACTTGATGATGTCGCGCTTGCTCATGGGCAGGAAGTCGTTGACGTGCTGGGCGGCGCGGAAGGCGATCGCCTGTTTCATGCCGAGCGCGGTCTGCACGTCCGTGAGGATCACGGCCGCCGCGCCGTCGGTCACCGGCGAGCAGTCGGTGCGCTTCAGCGGTCCGGCGACGAACGGGTTCTTGTCCGAGGGGTTGCGGCAGAATTCGTAGGCGAACTCCTTCTGGAAATGCGCATAGGGGTTCTTGGCGCCATTCTTGTGCGCCTTGACCGCGATCTTGGCGAGCGCGTCGGACTTGTCGCCGTAGCGCTGGAAGTAGGCCGAGGTGATCTTGCCGAAGATGCCGGCGAAGCCCGCCTCGATGTTGGCCTCCTCGGCGACGTAGGACGCCTTGATCAGCACCTCGCCGGCCTGGGTCGAATTGAGCTCGGTCATCTTCTCGACGCCAACCACCAGCACGAAGCGCGCCTTGCCGGCGGCCAGGGTGTTCAGCCCCATATGGATCGCCGCCGAGCCGGTGGCGCAGGCATTCTCCACCCGCGTGCTGGGCTTGAAGCGCAGGTCGGGATGCGTCTGCAGCGCCAGCGAGGAATGGAACTCCTGGCGCACGAAGCCGCCATTCATGTTGCCGACATAGATGACGTCGACGTCCTTGGGCTCGATGCCGGCATGGGCAATCGCCTCGCTGGCGGCCTTCACGATCAGCGATTCGCTAGTCTCGCCATCGAGCTTGCCGAACTTGCCGTGCGACCATCCGACGATACAGGCAGTCATGGAACGCTCCTTCGCGATGAGCCTCGCTTCTGGCGGCCGACCCTAGACGCCGCGCCTTGTCGGGTCGAGGGCGCCGGTTAATGTGCATATACACTTATATTGCCAGGTCCGCTGCGCAAGCCGTCCCGCAGGAGATTTGCTCATGACGCCCCTGTTACCGCCTCCGACCCGCCCAAATTCCGCCGCCCGGCGGGTATTGACTGTGAACCCCGCCCGGAGCCCAACTGTCCCATGGCCGAAAACGAGCCGTCGCCCAATCTTCCGAGATCTCCCCGTTGGCCCCTGATCCTGGGCAGCCTGGTGGGCGGCTTCCTGTTGCTCGCCGTCGGACTAGGGCTGGGCTGGTACCTCTTCTATCGCCCGATTGTGAACGTGGCGGTGCAGCTCCCTGCACCCCCACCGCCCCCCGCGCCGCCGGGTCC
>DASYIU010000133.1:0-3574 GCA_035997285.1 Methyloceanibacter sp.
CCCGGGATTGGCCATGAAGCTCCGCCTGAGCTGCTGGGTCTGGCCGTCGAGGATGATGGCGAGCAGCGCGGCGAGGACGAGGAACAGCGTCATGCGCCAGAGAAAGACCTGCGGGCGCGTGAGCTTGATCTTGTAGGTGATCGCTGCCATCGGATACCGTTGTGAGTCGGATGCAGAAGCCCGCTGAGATTAGCCGAATACTATGACGGGCAAAACGGCAACCTAAGGGCAGACAATGTTGCCGTCGACTACCTTCCGTTCCGACTTGCAGGCTGCTTCGGCGGAGTCAAGGGGAGGGGTAGGCCGGCGCCTCAATCCGAGGGCGTGACGGCAAGATCGGTTTCGGCGCCAGCGGTCTTGAGGAGCTTGAGCAATCCCCGATGGATTGCCTCGTTGCCGGCGACCACGCTGCCCTTGGCGAGGATGCCGTCCCGGCCGTCGGCGTCGGTCACGTAGCCGCCCGCCTCGCGCAGGATGATCATGCCAGCGGCAAGGTCCCAGGGGTGCAGCCCGCGTTCCCAGAAGCCGTCGAGGCGACCGGCCGCCGTCCAGGCAAGGTCGAGCGCTGCGGCCCCCATGCGCCGCACCCCGGCCGACACCGCCATGACCGCGCGCAGCTCCTTGATAAAGAGATCGTGCCCCGGCCTGCCGCTGTGGGGGATGCCGGTGCCGATGACCGAGGCCGAAAGCTCGGTCCTGGCGGCAACCCTGAGGCGGCGGCGGTCGTTGAGGTAGGCGCCCTTGCCCCTCTCGGCGGTGAAGGTCTCTTGATTGGCCGGATTGAAGATCAGCCCGGCCACGATCTCGCACTCGCGCTCAAGCGCGATCGAGATGGCGAAGATCGGAATGCCGTGGAGGAAGTTGGTGGTGCCGTCGAGGGGATCGACGATCCAGCGATGGGTGCGGTCGGCGCCTTCCACCTCGCCGCGCTCCTCCATGAGGAACCCGTAGCCGGGGCGGGCGCGGGAGAGCTCGGTAAAGAGAATCTCCTCGGCGCGATGATTGGCGGCGCTGACGAAATTGGCCGGACCTTTGAGCGACACCTGCAGCTGCTCGACCTCGCCGAAATCGCGCGCGAGGCTGCGGCCGGCCTTGCGGGCGGCGGCGATCATGACATTCATCAGGGCGGAAGCAGGCATACGAACGGCCTCGTCTGTCTCACGCGCCGGTATGACGGAGAATGTGGCTTATGGATACCGGCTTTCGCCGGCTCGGCGCCGGAGCGTTACTCGGCGCGGCGGACGTAAGTGCTCTCGTTGGTGTCGACCACCACACGTTCGCCGGCCTCGACGAAAGGCGGCACCAGGATGCGCACACCGTTTTCGAGCTTGGCGGGCTTGTAGGACGAGGCCGCGGTCTGGCCCTTCACCACCGGGTCGGCCTCGACCACTTTGAGGGTGACCTGGTCGGGCAAGGTTACTCCGATCGGCCGGCCCTCGTGGCTCTCCACGTTCACCTTCATGCCATCCTGCAGGAAGGCTGCGCGCTCCTCCAGGAAATCGCGGGAAAGCTCGATCTGCTCATAGGTATCCATGTCCATGAAGGTGAGCATGTCGCCTTCGGCGTAGAGGAACTGGTAGTCCTTCTGCTCGAGCCGTACGCGCTCAACCGTCTCTGAGGAACGGAAGCGCTCATTGAGCTTGGTGCCGTCGATGGCGTTCTTCAGCTCGACTTGCGCGTAGGCCGGCCCCTTGCCTGGCTTGACGGCTTGTGTCTTGACCGCGACCCAAAGCGTGCCCTTGTGCTCGATCACATTGCCGGGGCGAATTTCGTTGCCATTGATTTTCATGGAAGGCCTTAAGAAGAATCCAGGTCGCTGCCTTTAAGGCTTGCGGCCCTGCCGCTGTCAAGTGCGGCTCCCGAGTGCGGCGTGTCAATCTCGTTGATGGATCCCGCCCGTGAGGCGCCGATACCTCTTACTGCTCGGTCAGTCGGCCCATGCGCCAGTCGTCAGCCTCGCTCTCGGCCTTGGCGCGTTCGTCCTTGGTGAGCTTGGCAAGCAGAATGTCGAGGGAGAAGTCGCTGACGCCTGCCGTGCGCGCGAGCAAATGCCATTTGGCGGCCTGCACCGGATCGGCCTTCACCACCACGCCATTGGCATAGAGACGGGCGAGCCGGTTCTGGGCGACGGGGTTGCCCTGCTCGGCGGACAGGCGGAACAGCTTGGCGGCGCGCGCCTCGTCGACGGCGACGCCTTCGCCCTTGAACAGCATCACGCCATACTCGACCTGGGCTTCCGCCAAGCCCGCTTCGGCCGCGCGGCCGGTCCACTCGGCGGCCTTCGCCTTGTCGATCGGCACCCCGCGGCCGAACTGGTAAAGGGCGCCGAGATCGTATTCGGCCGGAGGGTGGCCCTGCTCTGCGGCCTTCTGCATCCATTCCGCCGCCTTAGCTTCGTCGGACGGGCGTCCGTTGCCGTTCAGATAGATGAGGGCGAGATTGTACTGCGCCGAAGCATGGCCGCTTTGCGCCGCCTTCTCGAACAGGTCGGCGGCAAGGCGCAGATCCTTCTTCACGCCTCGGCCCTCGGCAACAAAGGTCCCCAGCGAGAACTGGGCATTGGGGTCGCCGAGATCGGCGGCCTTGGCATAGGCGTCGGCGGCCTTGTTGAGGTCTTGGGCCACCCCAAGCCCTTCCGCATAGATCTCCCCCATCAGGGTGTAGGCCTCTTTGGATCCTTGGGCAGCCTCGGCTTCGGCGAGCTTGAGCGCCGTGAGGTACTTGCCCTCGGAATAGGCGGTGTAGGACGGGCTCTCGATTGCGCCGGCAGGCGATGGACCAAACGCCAGTGCAAGCGCTGCTACCAGAAGGGCGCCCCGCACCGGAAACAGAATCACGCAGCTCTCCTCACGTGACGGATGGCACTATCGATCGCAGCGATAAGGCTTACCACGCTATCGTCCCGCCATATCCTGTTGGAGGGCGCGACAAAATCGGCGCCGAGCGCCGCCAGCCTTGCTGCGTCCTCGGGGATGTCGACGTTCCAGGCCACGCACGGCACCACGAAGATCTCCGACCACCAGGCGATAAGCTCCGCATACTGATCGATCCCGCCGATATCGCTCCCGGCGGCCGGCCCGAAGGCGACATAGTCGGCGCCGAGCTCGGCGAGACGCATGGCGTCGTGGCGGCTCTGCCCGCACCCCGCTCCGATGCTCGCGCTTTCGCCGAGGAGATCGCGCGCCTTCCGATAGGCCTCATCGTCGGCCTCGATATGGAGGCCGTCGGCCCCGAGGCGCTCGGCAAGGCGCGCGTCGGTCCCGATGAGACAGGCCACGCCACGCCCTTGGATAAGATCGAGCAGGCGGGCGGCATGACTTTCGTCGGTTGGGGCATCGTCACGGCACAGCAAAACGCAAGCCGCATCGGTGCTTGCCAACGCTTGCGCGAGTTGAGCTTCGAGCTTTGCCGAAGGCTGCGCTGGAAGCTGCAGATAGAGCCGGCACCGAGGCTTGACTTCAGCCATGATCACGGGCTCCCGCCGCCTCCTTCGCGTTGACCAGACGTTAATTGCGCCTGTCTCAAATCACAGGCCTCGCTTCACTGTCAATCGCCGTGGGAACCGATCGGGGAG
>DASYIU010000134.1:0-1973 GCA_035997285.1 Methyloceanibacter sp.
CCACCCATGCGAGCGATCCGGACCCTGCCGTCAGAGCCGAGTGGATGGAGCGGGCCGCTTGAGCCGGCTGTTCGCTTTCGGCCTCGGCTATTCGGCGGGAACGCTTGCTGCGCGCCTCAAGGACAAAGGATGGGAGATCGCCGGCACGGCGCGCGATCAGGCCAATATCGAGCGGCTCTGCGCTAAGGGCTATAGGCTCGCGCGGTTTGCGGGCGAGCCCGGCAATCGCGAGGTCGCAAAGCTCCTTCAGGGCACCACGCATCTCCTTCACTCGATCCCGCCGGGGCCTCGCGGCGATCCCGTGCTTGCGCACTATCGCGAGGAGATCGCAGCGCTCGGCTCGCTGCAATGGATCGGCTATCTCTCGACCGTCGGCGTCTATGGCGACCAGCAGGGACGCTGGGTCGACGAGACGAAGCCGCCTGCGCCGAACAGCGAGCGAACGGAAGCCCGCGTCGAAGCCGAGCAAGCGTGGCTCGGCTTCGACGAGGAGACGGGGCGGCCGGTGCAGATCTTCCGGCTCGCCGGCATCTATGGCCCCGGGCGCAGCGTCTTTGACAAGCTGCTCGCCGGCACGGCGCGGCGTGTCAAGAAGGCCGGGCAGGTGTTCAGCCGCATCCATGTCGAGGACATCGCACGTGTCCTCGAAGCCTCCATGGCGCGGCCGCGGGGCGGCGCGATTTACAATGTCGCCGACGACGAGCCGGCGGCTCCCGACGAGGTCGTGGCCTATGCCGCCGAGCTGCTCGGCATCCCGCCGCCGCCCGAGATTGCCTTCGAGGATGCCGATCTCTCGCCCATGGCGCGGAGCTTCTATGAGGGGAGAAGGCGCATTGGCAACGCCCGCATCAAGTCCGAGCTCGGCGTCAAGCTCCGCTACCCAACCTACCGCGAAGGCCTGTGCGCTCTGCTAAGTCGGTGAGACGTGGTCCACCAGGGCGGCGACGGTGGCTTCGAGACGGCGCAAATCTTCGGGCCGGGACTGGCGATGATCGCCGTCCTTTATAAGTGTGAGCTCGACATCGGCGCCGCAGAGAAGATCGACAAGGTCGAGGGCGTGCCCCCAGGGGACATCGGGATCGCACATGCCTTGCAGGATGCGCACCGGCGCGCCCGGGTCGAGCAGGCCCTCGCCGATGAGATGGGTGCGGCCCTCCTCGATCAGACGCTTGGTGAGGGGATAAGGCTGCCCGTAAAGGGACGGCTCGTAATAGACGCCCTCGCGCTCGATCGCCTCCTTGGCCGCGGGCGGGAGCCGGTGACACATCAGGCGCTCGGTCATGTCCCAGGCCGGAGCGATGAGCACGAGCCCCGCGAGCCGCTCCGACCCGCCGGTGCGGGTCAAATGGCGGGCGAGCAGAAGCGCGATCCATCCGCCCATGGAGGAGCCTATGACGATGGTGCGCCGCTTGCCGATAAGGCTCAGCATGGCGAGTGCCTCGTTTAGCCAATCGCCGATCGAGGCCTCAAGCATGCTTCCTTCGGAAAACCCATGGCCCGAATAGTCGAAACGGAGCATGGAGTGCCCATGGGTTTTCGCCCATGCGGCGAGAGCGAGCGCCTTGGTGCTCGCCATGTCGGACAGGAGGCCGGGAAGCCAGAGAAGGGCGAAATCGCTGCTTGCCGAAGCGAAACGATAGGCGATACGCCGGCGCTTAGGCCCTTGGCCGACTTTGAGGAATTGTGGTTCTCGATCGTCCATCCTAAGAAGCGGTACGCGCCCCCCAAACAGCAGAGCCTTACGTCATGGCAGAGGTGACCATATTGCAGGTCGTGCCGCGAAAGAACGCCTTGAGAAACCCAGAAGAATTAGTGCCACAGTAGATCGGCCGCTCAGGAGATTGTTGGAGTTGCGCGAAGGAATTGACGAATCCGGAGACTGAGACGGAGCTGAGGAGGTCTCAAACTTGTGGGTACTCAAGGCCGAGCGCGCCCTTGATGCCTCGTTGGATGGCACGGAAGCCAGCAGCCGC
>DASYIU010000135.1:0-1673 GCA_035997285.1 Methyloceanibacter sp.
GGTTTTCAACCTGAAAACAGGAGTTCAATTCTCCTAGGGGGTACCACCGGCTCTTGGGCCCGGTCGCCATCGCATTGGCGATTGCCAAGCCGCCGCTCTCTCAGCATCCTGAGCGCATGACGGGCAAGCTCACCATATCCATCGACCTGGAACTCGCCTGGGGGGTCTGGGACACCGTCACGCCCGGGCGCCTGCGTCTGGCAGAAGAGGCTGAGCGTCCGATCGTCGCCGCGCTGATCGCGCTTTTCGACCGTCACGCCATCCCTGCAACCTGGGCGATGGTGGCGGCGCTTCTCGATGAGAAGAGCGCCTCCGCGCGCCCTGGCCCCAAGTCCTGCTGGTCGCGCCTGACGTCGTCGAGCGGCTCGTCGCCGCCAAGACACGCCACGAGATCGGCACCATAGCGGACGGCACGTCTATTTCGACAGAATCGGCGCGTCTGAGGCGAAAGACGATCTCGGCTTCGCGCGGACCATCCACCGGGAAAATGGTCTCTCGTTCACCTCGATGGTCTTTCCGCGCAACACGGTGGGACACCTTAAGCAACTTGCCAGTGTCGGCTTGCGCACCTTCCGCGGGCCTAACGCCGGGCCTGCGACGGCGATACGGCGTGTCAGCGAGCCTTTAGGTCAGGCGGCCAACCTCGCCGGAAAGGCATTGCCGCTGCGGCCTCCGGCCGTCGCCGCAAAACGCTCCGGCGGAATGATCGACGTGCCGGGCTCAATGTTGCTGATGGCGCGGAACGGCGTGCGCCGCTTCGTGCTGCCGTCCGTCACGCGCGCCAAGCAGAAATCCGGTCTTGAGCGCGCGCGGGCGAGCGGCATCTTCCATCTCTGGTTCCACCCTTCGAACTTCTACTATCGGCGCGAGGAGCAGCTCGCCACCCTCGACTGGTCCTCGGCCACGCCGCGAACGAGGCAGGGCAGGGGCGCATCGAGATCAGCACCATGAGCGCTTACGCCGATCGCAAGGCGTGCGATCAGGGTGTGGACGCGAAGCACTAGCGTGGCGCGTGCCTACCACTTGCCGGTGTTCGGCATTGAGGCCCAAGGCTCCTGCTTCGGCTTAGGCGCGCCCTTCTGCAAGAACTCGATCGAAATATTGTCGGGGGAACGGATGAAGGCCATGCAGCCATCGCGCGGCGGGCGGTTGATGGTCACGCCGTTCTTCATCAGGCGCTCGCAGGTCGCATAGATGTCGTCGACCTCATAGGCGATGTGCCCGAAATTGCGGCCTTCGCCATAGGCTTCAGGGTCCCAATTATATGTGAGCTCGACCTGGGCCTCTTCGTCGCCCGGGGCAGCTAGGTAGAACAGCGTAAAGCGCCCTTGCGCGCTCTCCGTGCGCCGCACCTCCTTCAGTCCGAGCTTGTTGCAGTAGAAGTCGAGCGATTGATCCATGTCGGAAACGCGCACCATGGTGTGCAGATACTTCATCGCCATCGTCTCCTTGCGCTGTTACCCGAGGCAAGCGCACGGATAGCGCGGAGTGCGGAGCTGTGGCAAGCGCGTCACGCTTCCCTGGATTTTCGACGATCGAAGATGCCGATTAGCGGGCCATTGTTGCCCGGCGCCCACAGCAGGGCGCACGCATCCGCACCGCAGCGCTGGAAGTGAAATTTCTCTCGACGGCAGAAACATTTGCGCTGTCGTGACGCAGATTCGCGGGTGCAT
>DASYIU010000136.1:0-15622 GCA_035997285.1 Methyloceanibacter sp.
GGTGTCGACGCGGCGTCGGGCGCGATGAACACCTACGATCCCGGCGTTGAGGTGTTGATGACGCCGCTGCCGGGCTGCGGCAAGCCGCCTCGCAAAGGCAAAGGCGTGCCGATTTCGAGCACACCGGTTCCACCCCTGAAGCCCCGCTAGGTTTACAGGCTTGCCGTCGAAGGGCGTCGCGGTGAGTGCCGCAGATTTGTTTGCGGCACCGCCTACCAGACCGGGCGGTTCGGCTGCAGTGATTTCTGCCTCATCTCGCCTTCTGGATGGTATTGCAGCCAGGCTGCTTCAATATGCCCGCCATCCTTGCACTTTCCAGCGTTCGAACCGGTACATTCCGTGCAGCCCCAGCCTTCCCCGGAGGGACCGCCGGTGCCGCAACAGAAACCGTCCCCGCTATAGACTCCGGACTTTCCGGCGTTCGGACCAGACACAACGTGACAGGCGCCACCTTTGTCTTCAGGTCCTCCCTGAATCTTGGTGGCCATCGACGGCGTCGAGAAAGTCGAGACGCAGAGGACCCAAATCGCCGTCACCGCAACCTGGATGACTTGGTTCATGGGAAGCCTCCTTGCTTATCTAAGCCAATCGTAGCACGCGAGGGACGGCGTAGTGACCCGCACCTGACGACCACGCCGGCCGCCCGCTCGCCCCTCGTCACAGGCTCTTGCCGTCGAAGGGCGTCGGCGTGAGTTCGCCGAGGTCGGCATCGTCGAGGCAGCGGACATTGATGCCGACCATCTCGGACCCGTCCGAGCCGCGCCCTTTGACAAAGGACGAGACTCCGCAATTGCGGCAGAACAGGTGGTGGATGACCTTCTTGTTGAACTGATAGTCGGTCAGGTCCGCATCTCCCGAGAGCAGATTGAACTTTGCAGCGCCGACAAAGGACCAAAGCGCTCCGCGCTTCTGGCAGATCGAGCAATTGCAGGTCATGACCCGTGCAAGATCGGTCTCGACTTCGTAGCGCACATCCCCGCAATGGCACCCGCCGCTATGTTTGGTGATCTCCGCCATTGAAACCTCGTCTCTTGCCAAGGGGCTTTGCGCTCACCCGGCAACCGGATAAAACGCCCGGAAAGCGTGTCACGGCGTGCCGTGGCAATCAACCCGAAGCTTAGGGAGAGCCATGACCGCCATCGCCACCATCCTCGGCCGGGAAATTTTGGACAGCCGCGGCAACCCGACTGTGGAGGTCGACGTGGTGCTGAAGGGCAGCCATCACGGGCGCGCCGCGGTGCCGTCCGGCGCCTCGACCGGGGCGCATGAGGCGCATGAACTCAGGGACGGCGGCAAGCGCTATGGCGGCAAGGGCGTGAAGAAAGCGGTCGAGGCGGTCAACGGCGAGATCCGGACCGCGCTGACGGGCTTCGACGCCGGCGACCAGGCTGGGCTCGATCGCCGCCTGGGCGAGCTCGACGGGACGGAGAACAAGAAGCGGCTCGGCGCCAACGCCATTCTCGGCGTGTCGCTCGCCGCGGCCAAGGCGGAAGCGAGCGCGCAAGGCCTGCCGCTTTACCATTATGTCGGCGGCCCGGACGCGACGCTGCTCCCGGTGCCCATGATGAACATCATCAATGGCGGGATGCATGCCGACAACCCCATCGACTTCCAGGAATTCATGATCGTGCCGGTCGGCGCCGCCAGCATCGCCGAAGCTGTGCGCATGGGCGCGGAAGTGTTCCACGCTTTGCGCCATGCCCTGAAGGGCGCCGGCCACAATACCTCTGTCGGCGATGAGGGCGGTTTCGCCCCCAATCTCGGCTCGACCCGCGAGGCGCTCGATTTCGTCATGGCGGCGATCGCGACTGCCGGTTATCGACCAGGCGAGGACGTCTATCTCGCCCTCGATGTCGCCGCGACGGAGCTTTACGGCGAAGACCGTTACTTCCTTAAGGGCGAGAAGCGGAGTCTCGAAGCCGATGGCATGATCGCCTACTACGCCGAGCTCCTTTCCAACTATCCCATCTTCTCCATCGAGGACGGCATGGCGGAGGATGACTGGGAGGGCTGGCGCGCCATGACGAAGGCGCTGGGCAGCCGCTGCCAGATCGTGGGCGACGACATCTTTGTCACCAATGTCGCGCGGCTGAAGCAGGGCATCGAGCAGGGCATCGCCAACGCCATCCTCGTCAAGGTGAACCAGATCGGCACTCTGACAGAGACGCTCGACGCCGTGCGCATGGCGCAACAGGCGGGTTACGCGGCCGTGATGTCGCACCGCTCGGGCGAGACCGAGGATGCCACCATTGCCGACCTCGCCGTTGCCACCAACTGCGGGCAGATCAAGACGGGCTCACTCGCCCGCTCCGACCGCGTGGCGAAATATAACCAGCTGATCCGCATCGAGCAGGAGCTGGGCGGTAAAGCCCGCTATGCCGGCCGCTCGGTGCTGAAGCGCTCTCGGTAACGGCGGCTTAACTCCGCGCGGGCGATTCTACTGGGCTCGCTGTCATTGCCCGGCTTGATCGGGCAATCCAGTAAACCCCCGCGCCGGTACATCTCTCCCGGGATTGGTGGCTACTGGATTCCCGCTTCGCGGGAATGACGCGGGGGGGTGAAGGGACATGCGTTTCCAAGCTTTCATTTTTCCGCTCCTTGCCTGCGGGGCGGCCGGTTATTTCGGCTATCACTTTCAGACCGGCGATCACGGCCTGAAGGCGCGCGCCGACCTCGAGCGGCGGAAAGAGGTGCTTGCCGGCGAGCTCGCCGGGCTCAAAGAGGTGAAGGACCGTCTCGAGCGCGATGTCGCTCTGCTCAGGCCTGAAAGCCTCGATCCCGATATGCTTGACGAGCGGGCACGCGCGATCCTGAACCTCGCCTATGGCGACGACCTCATCATGCTGAAGCGCAGGCAGCCCGTGCCTGACGCGGCCACCGGCCCAGCCGGGTCGCTTCCCAAGCGCTGATGCTTTCCTGGTGTCATGCGCGCGCCTGCCGGCATCCAGTAACCCCCAGTCCTCGTGGTCAACCTGTATCGCCGGGTCAAGCGCGGCGATGACGGGTGAACAAAGGCCGCGCCCCTTGATCTTCAGGGAACTTTCAACCCGTGCTAGCCTTTGAGAGAGGGCGGGAATCGAAGGAGGCCAGGAGTGAACAGCGCGAGCCCAAGCCTCTCGCCCCAAGCCGCTAATTTCTGGTTGGGCGAGGAGCAGGCCCAGCCGGAAAAGCCTCCCGTCAATCCGGGCCTGAGCCAAGAGCAGGAGCTTGCCGCCTACCGCCTGATGCTGCTGATTCGCCGTTTCGAGGAGAAGGCGGGACAGCTTTACGGCATGGGCTATATCGGCGGCTTCTGCCACCTCTATATCGGCCAGGAGGCCGTCGTCGTCGGCATGCAGATGGCGATCGCTGAGGGCGACCAGGTCATCACCGCCTATCGCGATCACGGCCACATGCTTGCCACCGGCATGGACCCCAAGCGAGTGATGGCGGAACTGACCGGGCGACGCCACGGCTATGCCAAGGGCAAGGGCGGCTCCATGCACATGTTCTCGGTGGAGAAGAATTTCTACGGCGGTCACGGCATCGTCGGCGCGCCGGCCCCGCTCGGCACCGGCATGGCGTTTGCCAACAAATATCGCGGGCTCGACCGGGTCTGCCTCACCTATTTCGGCGAGGGCGCCGCCAATCAGGGCCAAGTCTATGAGAGCTTCAACATGGCGTCGTTGTGGAGGCTCCCGGTCATCTACGTCATCGAGAACAATCACTACGCCATGGGGACGGCGGTGGAGCGCGGCAGCGCGCTTGCCGAGGAGCTCTATCATCGCGGCTCGGTGTTCGGCATTCCCGGCGAGCAGGTCGACGGCATGGATGTCGCCGCCGTCAAGGAGGCCGGCGATCGCGCCGTAGCGCGGGGGCGCAAGGGCGACGGGCCGAGGATCCTCGAGATGCGCACCTATCGCTATCGCGGCCATTCCATGTCGGACCCCGCCAAATATCGGACGCGCGAGGAGGTGCAGGGGATGCGCGAGCATCGCGACCCTATCGATCTCTTGCGCAAGCGCATCCTGGAGGACGGCACGGTTAGCGAAGCGGAGCTGAAGGAGATCGACCGCGAGGTGCGCGCGGTGATCAACGAAGCTGCCGAGTTCGCCCAGCAAGACCCGGAGCCCGACGCCGCCGAGCTTTACACCGACGTCACGGCTTGAGCCTGCGGAACCGCGATGACCATCCCGATCTTAATGCCAGCGCTCTCGCCCACCATGGAGGAGGGCAAGCTCGCCAAATGGCTCGTCGGCGAGGGTGACGAGGTGCGCGCGGGCGACGTCATCGCCGAGATCGAGACCGATAAGGCGACCATGGAAGTCGAGGCTGCCGACGACGGCAGGATCGGCAAAATCCTGGTTGCCGACGGCACCGAGCATGTCCCGGTGAATCATCCCATCGCGCTGCTTCTGACCGACGGCGAGGATGCCACAGTCACCGCTCCCCGCCTCGGCGACGGCGCGCAACGCACGCCGGGTGAAGGGGGTCCGGCAGAAGGAGATGTAGCTCAAAGGGCCAAAATGGATCCGCCGACCGGGGAGCCATCCCCGGACCTCGGCGAGCGGCCGCCTGACGTCGAGAAGGCGCCTGCCGGCCCGCAAGTCGCGCCGCACGAGCCGCGCCCGGAAGCCGAAGTCCCGCCCGGCACCGAGATGGTCACCATGACCGTGCGCGAGGCGCTGCGTGACGCCATGGCCGAAGAGATGCGCGCCGACCCTTCGGTCTTCCTCATGGGCGAGGAGGTCGCCCAATATCAGGGCGCCTATAAAGTGAGCCAAGGGCTGCTCGACGAGTTTGGCCCAATGCGCGTGGTCGATACGCCCATCACCGAATATGGCTTTGCCGGGGTGGGCGTGGGCGCGGCCTTCGCCGGTCTGAAGCCCATCGTCGAGTTCATGACCTGGAATTTCGCCATGCAGGCGATCGACCACATCCTAAACTCTGCGGCCAAGACCCTCTATATGTCGGGCGGCAAGATGCATTGCCCCGTCGTCTTCCGCGGGCCTAACGGCGCCGCCGCCCGCGTCGGCGCCCAGCATAGCCAGGACTACTCGTCCTGGTATGCACAGGTGCCCGGCCTGAAGGTGATCGCGCCCTATACCGCCGCAGACGCCAAGGGCCTGCTGAAGGCCGCCATCCGCGATCCCAGCCCCGTCGTGTTCCTCGAGAACGAGATCCTCTACGGCCAGAGTTTCGAGGTACCGAAGCTCGACGACTTCGTCATTCCCATCGGCAAGGCGCGGCTGGCGCGAGAGGGGCGCGACGTGACCGTCGTCTCCTATTCGCGGGGGCTGGCTTATGCGCTTGAAGCCGCGAAGCGCCTCGCAGAACAAGGCATCGAGGCGGAAGTGATCGACCTCCGCACGCTGCGGCCCCTCGACATGGATGCCGTGATCGCCTCGGTGAAGAAGACGAACCGCATCGTCACCGTTGAGGAGGGCTGGCCGATCTGCTCCATCGGCTCGGAGATCTGCGCGCGTGTGACCGCTGAGGCGTTCGACCATCTCGACGCGCCGCCCCTCAAGGTGACCGGCGCCGACGTGCCCATGCCTTATGCCGCCAATCTCGAGAAGCTCGCGCTGCCCTCGGTGGACCAGATCGTCGCCGCCGCCAAGTCCGTCAGCTACCGGAAGTGACGCACATGGCCGAAAGTCCCCTGAGCTGGAAGAAGGGCGGGTGCCATTGCGGCGCCGTCGCCTTCGAGGTGCTGGCGCCCGACGAGATCGAAGTCAAGGACTGCAATTGCTCGATCTGCCGCATGACCGGCTATGTGCATTTGATCGTGCCCAAGGAGCGCTTCAGGCTGCTCGCCGGCGCCGGCAGGATCACCACCTACAGCTTCAACACTGGAACGGCGAAGCATCATTTTTGCTCCGTGTGCGGAATAAAGAGCTTCTACGTGCCGCGCTCTAAGCCCGACGGCTATAGCGTCAATGTGCGCTGCCTTGAGGAGGGCGCCTTCCGCGTGACACGCGTCACGCCATTCGACGGCCAGCATTGGGAAGACGCCATGGCCAGCTACGCGTTACGCGGGGAGGCGTGAGCCATGACGACGCCGATCCTCATGCCAGCGCTGTCGCCCACTATGGAGGAGGGCACGCTCGTCAAATGGCACGTCAAGGAGGGCGACACGGTCAGGAGCGGCGACGTCATCGCCGAGATCGAGACCGACAAGGCCACCATGGAGGTCGAGGCGGTCGACGAAGGGACCATGGGGAAGCTGCTCGTGCCTGAGGGCACCGAGCATGTCCCCGTCAACCAGCCCATCGCGCTTCTTTTGGCTGAAGGCGAGGATGAGGGCGCCGCCGCGCCGCGGGCCTCATCCTTCGAGACGCGGCCTGCGGTCGCTCCTCAGAATGAGGATCGAAGTCGGAGCACGAGGCCTGACCCTCGCCCTGAGGAAGGCGCGCCAGCGCCCGTCTCGAGGGGTGAGGCCCACGACCGCGAGGGCGATCATGCCGAGCGTGTGATGACTCAAATCGCCGAGCAGATCAGGGCGAACGGCAAGAACGGTCACGCGAAGCGTGTTTTCGCCTCGCCCTTGGCACGGCGGCTCGCGCACGAGCGCGGAATCCAGCTCGCAGCCATCAACGGCTCGGGCCCGCATGGCCGCATCGTCAAAGGCGACGTGGAACGCGCGGCCTCCGAGTCGCCACGCGCCGCCCCGCACATCGAAACAGAACCCCCCAAAACCGAGCGCGCCGAGACGCAGGCGCGCCCAGCCGAAGCCCCCGAGCCTGCACAGCGGGGCCTCGTCAGAGCCCCGCAACCGGCGATGCCCGACGAGCAGGTGCTTGCGCTCTACAAGCCCGGCTCCTACGACCTCGTGCCGCACGACACCATGCGCCGCTTCATCGCCGAGCGGCTCACGCTGTCCAAGCAGACCATCCCGCATTTCTACCTCGCCATCGACTGCGAGCTCGACGCAGCACTCGCCGCCCGCGCGCGGATGAACGCGCTTGCCCCGCAAGAGGGCCCGCGCGCCTTTAAGCTCTCGGTCAACGACTTCATCATCAAGGCGCTGGCGATGGCACTGCAGACTGTGCCTGCCGCCAACGCCACCTGGACTGAGGAGGGCCTGCTGCGGCACCGGGCCTCAGACATTGCGGTGGCCGTGGCGCTGCCAGGCGGCGGCCTGTTCACGCCGGTGATCCGCGATGCCGAGGTGAAGAGCCTGTCTGAGATCTCCAACGAGATGCGCGACCTCGCCGCTCGCGCCCGCTCCAAGCGTCTCGCGCCCCACGAATATCAGGGGGGCTCGACGGCCATCTCCAATCTCGGCATGTACGGCATCGACCGTTTCGACGCCGTGATCAATCCGCCGCAGGCGAGCATTCTCGCGGTGGGCCGCGCCGAAAAGCGCCCCGTGGTCAAGGACGATGCGTTGAAGATCGCTACCATGATGAGCGTGACGCTGTCGGTCGATCACCGCGTCATCGACGGCGCGCTCGGCGCCGAGCTGCTGGCCGCCTTCAAGGCCTATATCGAAGACCCCGTGACCATGCTGGTGTAGCGACGCCCCGCCCTCTGGCGGGGAGATTGAGACACACGGAGAGATCCCTTTCCCCACCGAGTGAGTTTAACCTTCATGAGCCTGCGACTATTCGAGCATCCCTGCGATGACTGAGACGCGCTTTGACCTCGCCATCATCGGCGCCGGGCCGGGCGGCTATGTCGCGGCGATCCGCGCCTCTCAGCTTGGTCTCAAGACGGCGATCGTCGAGCGCGAGCATCTCGGCGGCATCTGCCTCAATTGGGGGTGCATCCCCACCAAGGCGCTGCTGCGCACGTCGGAACTTTATCACCAGATGCGCCACGCCGCGGAGTTCGGGCTCGCCGCCGACAATGTCCGCTTCGACCTTGCCAAGGTGGTCGAACGGAGCCGCAAAGTGGCTGATCGCCTGTCGAACGGCGTTGCCTATCTCATGAAGAAGAACAAGGTCGAAGTGATCTCCGGGACGGCGCGGCTAAAAGGCGAGGGGCGCATCGCCATCACCGGCAAAGCCGGCGAGCCGCAGCCGGACATCGAGGCCAAGCACATCATCGTCGCGACCGGGGCGCGGGCGCGCACCGCGCCGGGTCTCGAGCCCGACGGCAGGCTGATCTGGACCTACAAGGAGGCGATGGTGCCCCAGAGCTTCCCCAAATCTCTGATCATCGTCGGCTCTGGCGCCATCGGCATCGAGTTCGCAAGCTTCTATCGCACGCTTGGCGCCCAGGTAACCGTGGTCGAAATCCTCGACCGTATCCTGCCCGTTGAGGACGCCGAGATCTCGGCGCTCGCGCGCAAGGCCTTCGCCAGGCAGGGCATCGCCATCCATACCGGCACGGCCGTGGAGCGGCTTGTCAAAGGCGCCGACAGCGTTGCGGCCACGTTGCGCAAGCCTGGAGGCGCGACTGAGGAGATCACCGCCGAGCGCGTGATCCTCGCCATCGGCATCGCCGGCAATGTCGAGAGGCTCGGGCTTGAAGAGCAGGGGGTCGCAATCGAGAAGGGCCATATCGTCGTCGACGAATGGTGCCGCACCGGAGCAGCGGACCTCTACGCCATCGGCGACGTGGTCGGCCCGCCCTGGCTTGCCCACAAAGCGAGCCATGAGGGCATTCTCTGCGTCGAGAAGATCGCCGGCGTCGACGGCGTGCATCCGCTGGACAAGACCAACGTTCCGGGCTGCACCTATAGCTCCCCGCAGGTGGCAAGCGTCGGCCTCACCGAAGAGGCCGGACGCGCCGCAGGCCACACGCTGAAGATTGGCCGCTTCCCCTATTCCGCCAACGGCAAGGCCATAGCGCTCGGCGAGACCGAAGGGCTGGTGAAGACCATATTCGACGCTAAGACCGGCGCGCTGCTCGGCGCCCATCTGCTCGGGGCCGAGGCGACCGAGCTCATCCAGGGCTTCGCCATCGGCAAGACTCTCGAGAACACCGAGGCCGAGCTGATTGCGACCATCTTCCCCCACCCGACATTGTCGGAGATGATGGGCGAATCGGCGCTCGATGCCTTTGGCCGCGCGCTGCACATCTAGTCCCACCGGCCAGGCGAGGGTGCCGGGAACAAAGGGAGCAAAACCATGAGCCTAATCATCTTTCTTGTCGTCGGTCTGATCGCCGGCGCGCTTGCCTCATACATCCTGGGGCGCCGCCGTGGCCGGCGGTCTTCTCGCCGGCCTGCTTGGCCTTGGCGCCTACAATCTGATCGGCGAGATCATCATCGCCACGATTGGCGCCATCATTTGCATCCTCGTATGGCAGCGTATGCGGTGACGTTCGGGCGCCCTGTAACAAAAGCCGGAAAGGCCTATATGGATCAACGCCGCGGCCGCGCGCGTTAAGACGGACGTTGGTGCGGCGAACTGGGAGGTTTCGATGGACAACGCTCAAACTCTGTTCTCCATGCCGGGGGTCGGCTTTATCGGCATGCTGATCATTGGTATCATCGCCGGTTATATTGCCGAGAAGGTCACCGCGAGCGATCACGGCCTTCTCACCAATCTGCTGGTCGGCATCGCCGGCTCGTTCGTGGGCGGCACGCTGGCGAATGTCTTGAACATCGAGTTCCATGGTTGGCTCGGCAACCTGATCGTGGCCTCGCTCGGTGCCATCCTCGTCTTGTGGATTTGGCGGAGCGTCAGAGGCCGCCCGGCCGGCGCCTAAGGGTCTGAACGTTGATGTGATGGTGACGGTGCTTGACAGGTCTGGTGTGGTGAAGGCGCGGCCGCGCCATCCGGAGAAGGCGCGGCTGCCCGACACGCCGGTGCTGCCCAAGCCGTCATGGATCCGCGTCAAGGCCCCAGGCGCGCACGCCTTCGACGCGACGCGCGCAACCTTACGCGCGCACCGCCTCACCACGGTGTGCGAGGAGGCCGCCTGTCCCAATATCGGCGAGTGCTGGGGCAAGCGCCACGCCACCGTCATGATCATGGGCGACACCTGCACGCGGGCCTGCGCCTTCTGCAACGTGCGCACCGGCCGGCCGGGCGCGCTCGATGCCGGCGAGCCTGCGCGCGTGGCAGGAGCCGTCGCAGGCCTTGACCTCGCCCATGTCGTGGTGACCTCGGTCGACCGCGACGATCTCGACGACGGCGGCGCCGCTCATTTCGCGGCGACCATCGGAGCGATCCGGCAGGCGCGGCCCCTCACCAGCATCGAGGTGCTCATACCCGACTTTTTGCGCAAAGCGGGCGCGCTGGAGATCGTCGTCGCGGTCAAGCCCGACGTGCTCAACCACAATGTCGAGACCGTGCCCTCGCTCTACCGGCGCATCCGTCCGGGCGCCGACTATCGCCACTCGCTCAATCTGCTGCGGCGCGCCAAGACGCTCGACCCGAGCCTCTTCACCAAGTCGGGCATCATGGTGGGCCTGGGCGAAACGGGCGATGAGGTCATCGCCGTGATGGACGACATGCGCGGGGCCGGCGTCGACTTTCTTACGATCGGGCAATATCTGCAGCCGACCCGCAAGCATGCGGCCATTGACCGCTTTGTCACCCCCGAGGAATTCCAATCCTATCGGCGCATCGCCGAGGAGAAAGGCTTCCTGCTCGTGGCCTCGAGCCCTTTGACACGATCCTCCTATCACGCGGCCGAGGATTTCGCGCGGCTGAAGGTCTTGCGCCAAGCCTCGCTCGGCGCTTAAGCGCAAAACCGGCCGGCTCGCCTCTCATGCCCGTCTACGAGACCAAGCACCCCGTCGCGCACTCGGCTGACCAGATGTTCGCGCTTGTCGCGCGCGTCGAGGACTATCCGAAATTCCTGCCGCTCTGCGAGGAGATCACCGTCAAAAGCCGCGAGCAGCGCGAGGGCAGCGAGGTGCTGATTGCCACCATGACGGTGGGCTATGGCCTCATCCATGAGCGCTTCACCACCCAGGTGCATCTCGATCGCGCCGCCCGCGCCATTCTCGTCGAATATCTCGACGGCCCCTTTACCTTCCTCGAAAACCGCTGGCGCTTTCACCCGCGCGGGAAGGGGGCTAGCGAGGTCGATTTCTACATCGCCTATGCCTTCCGTTCGCGCCTGTTTGAGCGGCTGGTCGGAGGCCTGTTTGCGCGCGCCGTGGAGAAATACACGGCCGCCTTCGAGGCCCGCGCCGACACGATCTATGGACGGGCGACGCCGGCTCTCGCCTCACAGCAATGAGAGAACAAGCGCAAGCGCGCCTTCGACGCTGCGCCGCCTGATCTCGGCCCGGCCGAGATCGCCGAAAAGAACCTGCTCATGGCGCATCGCCTCATCGCGCCTGCCGGCGGCGAAATAAACCAGCCCGACCGGCTTGTCGGCACTTCCACCGTCAGGTCCGGCAATGCCGGTGACGGAAACGGCAAGGGTTGCATGGGAATGGGTGAGAGCGCCTCCCGCCATGGCACGGGCGACGTCCTCGCTCACGGCGCCGTGACGCTCGATCAGCCAAAACGGCACACCGAGCATCTCGCTCTTGGCGGCGTTGGAATAGGTGACAAAGCCGCGCTCGAAGACGTCAGAGGAGCCGGGGATGGCGGTCAGCGTCGCAGCCAGGAGACCACCGGTGCAGGATTCCGCGGTGGCCAGCGTCTCGCCGCAGGTGCGGCAAGCCTCGAGCAAAGCAGCGGCTTGCTCCATCAGCTGCGCGCCGATCTCAACCTTTTCCGTCATGGAAGACTCACCGTCGCCGTCGCCATGGCCGCGATCCCTTCACCGCGGCCGATGAAGCCCAAGCCTTCATTGGTGGTTGCTTTGATGCTGATCTTCGCCACGGCGAGGCCAAGCATCTCGGCGATCCGCGCGCGCATCGCCTCGCGGTAAGGCCCGATGCGCGGGGCCTCGCAGAGTAGCGTGACGTCCACAAGCACAATCTCGCCGCCGCGCTCCCTCACTTTGGCGGCGGCATGCTTGAGGAAGATCTCGGAAGCGGCGCCGCGCCAGCGTGCGTCAGACGGCGGGAAATGGACGCCGATATCGCCTTCGGCAATCGAGCCGAGCAGAGCATCGGTCAGCGCATGCAAGCCGACATCGGCGTCGCTGTGGCCGATTAGCTTCTTCGCATGCGGAATGCTGACGCCGCACAGCACCACGGCGTCGCCGGGGCCGAAGGCGTGCACGTCATAGCCCGACGCCACGCGGATGGTGCCAACCGCTGGCGCGCGCTCCGGCCGCAACAGATCGTCGGCGATCCGCAAATCCTCCGTTGTGGTGAGCTTGCGATTTTCCTCCGAGCCCTCGACCAGAGCCACATCGAGGCCGAACCATTCGGCGACGCCCGCGTCATCGGTGAAGTTGCGAAGGGGTTCTTTTGCCGCGGCGCGGTGGGCAGCGAGGATCGCCTCGTAACGGAACCCTTGCGGCGTCTGCGCCCGCCACAGCTGATCGCGATCGACCGTTCCGGTCACGCGACCCTGGTTGCCGCGCTTCAACGTGTCGGTGACGGGAAGGCAGGGCAGCGCGCCCGCATGAGCCTCGAGGCTTTGGATCACGCGGGAGATCAGGGGGGCATCGACGAAGGGCCGTGCGGCGTCGTGGATCAACACGGAAGCAGGTGCCGCCGCTGCGAGCGCCTCAAGCCCGGCGCGCACGGAATCTTGGCGGGTCGCGCCTCCAGGCACCGCCTGGCGCAGCCGCCCGGCAAACTGACCGCTAGCGGCTTCATAAAGCGCGGCGTCGTCCGGATGGATCACCACGAGAATGTCACCCACGCCCGGATGCGCGGCAAAGGCGCCGATAGATCGGGCGATCATCGGCACGCCACCGATCCGGCAATATTGCTTTGGGCGGCGGGTCTCTCCTACGGCGCGGACGCCGCGGCCAGCCGCCACGATGAGGGCCGCAACGCTCACGTGCGGCCTCTACCGAACGGCGTAAACCCCGGAATAATTAAATTGTTGCACTGCGGCAAAACGAGTGTTGCTCCCGCGCAAAATCCCCCGTATTGTGCACAATAATAGATCATGGTGTACCGATGCATAAATTTTGTGCATCCTCGGTTAGACCGCCAAGAAAACTGATCAAAGGATACACCGCTTGAGCGGCTCAACCAAAAGACCAAGCTTGCGCCGGATTCCCCAGCCGCAGCCGATCAAGGCCGAGGCCTTGCTCGGCGCGCTGCCCCATCCTCTCCTCGTCATCGGTGAGGGCCTCAGGGTCGACTACGTCAACGCGGCTGCCGAAGACTTCTTCCAAATGAGTGCAAGCGTGCTCTGCCGCCGCTGCCTCACCGACGTGGTCGCCTTCGGCAGCCCGCTCATCGCGCTTTTTGAGCAGGTGCAACGGAACGGCACCACAGTCAACGAATATGGCGTCGATCTCGGCTCGTTCCGCTTCGAGGCGCCGAAGCTTGTCGACCTTTACGCCGGCCCTCTAGCCGAGTTGCCCGGCGCGGTGATGATCATGCTGCAACAGCGCAGCATGGCGCAGATGATCGAGCGCCAGCTCACCCATCGCGGCGCCGCGCGCTCCGTCTCGGGCCTTGCCGCCGTGCTCGCTCACGAGATCAAGAACCCGCTCTCCGGCATCAGGGGCGCAGCGCAGCTCCTCGAAAGCGAGCGCACCGACAACGACCGCACCTTGACGCAGCTCATCTGCGCCGAGTCGGACCGCATCTGCAAACTCGTCGACCGCATGGAGATTTTCGGCGACGAGCGTCCGTTGCTGCGCGAGCCCGTCAACATCCACGACGTGCTCGACCACGTGAAGCAGATCGCCACCACCGGCTTCGCCCGCCAGATCAAGATCGTCGAGAACTACGATCCCTCGCTGCCGCCGGTGCCGGGTAGCCGCGACAAGCTGATCCAGGTGTTCCTCAACCTCGTCAAGAACGCCGCCGAGGCGATCGGCGACGAGAGGGCCGACGGCCAGATCACCCTCACCACCTCCTTCCGGCCGGGCGTGCGTCTTTCGGTGCCGGGCAGCCAAGCCCGCGTCAGCCTGCCACTGGAGATCGCGGTGGAGGACAATGGTTCCGGCGTCCCCACCGACCTCATCCCGCATCTGTTCGATCCCTTCGTCACTACCAAGCAATCCGGCACGGGGCTTGGGCTAGCGCTCGTGGCCAAGATCATCGGCGACCATGGCGGTATCATCGAATGCGACTCGCGGCCTCGCTTCACGGTGTTTCGCGCCTTGATGCCGATGTCCGAAAGCGAAGCGGTACAGGGCGGGCAAGCATAGACTTCATGGCCAAAGGCAACATCCTCATTGCCGACGACGACGCTGCCATCCGCACCGTCCTGAACCAGGCTCTGGCGCGCGCGGGCTACGCGCCCCGCGCCACCGGCAATGCCGCGACTCTGTGGCGCTGGATCAGCCAAGGCGAGGGCGACCTCGTCATCACCGACGTGCTCATGCCCGATGAGAACGCCTTCGATCTCATTCCCCGGGTGAAGAAGCTCAGGCCCGATCTGCCGATCATCGTGATGAGCGCGCAGAACACCTTCATGACCGCGATCACCGCGGCCGAGCGGGGAGCCTACGAATATCTGCCGAAGCCCTTCGACCTGAACGAGCTCGTCGCTGTGGTGAGCCGTGCGCTGGCCGAGCCGCGGCGGAAATCGCAGCGGCTTTCCGCCGAGACCAGCGAAGGCCTGCCGCTGATCGGCCGCTGCCAGGCCATGCAGGACATCTATCGCGTGCTCGCCCGCCTCACTCAGACTGACCTCACGGTGATGATCACCGGCGAGTCGGGAACCGGCAAGGAGCTTGTCGCCCGGGCGCTGCATGAATACGGCAAGCGCCGCAACGGTCCCTTCGTCGCCATCAACATGGCGGCCATCCCCCGCGAGCTGATCGAGTCTGAGTTGTTCGGCCATGAGAAGGGGGCTTTTACCGGCGCCCAGAACCGCCACATCGGACGCTTCGAGCAGGCCGAAGGCGGCACGCTGTTTCTCGACGAGATCGGCGACATGCCCATGGAGGCTCAGACGCGGCTGCTGCGCGTGCTCCAGGAAGGGGAGTACACGACGGTCGGCGGCCGGACACCGATCAGGACCAATGTCAGAATCATCGCCGCCACCAATCGCGACCTGCAGCAGCAGATCGACCAGGGCCTGTTCCGTGAGGACCTGTTCTACCGGCTGAACGTCGTGCCGCTCAGACTGCCGCCCTTGCGTGAGCGCCTCGAGGACATTCCCGATCTCGTGCGCCACTTTTTGGGGATCGCCGAGAAGGAGGGGCTGCCGTCCAAGAGCTTCGAGCCCGCGGCAATCGAGAGGCTCAAGCGCTATCACTGGCCGGGAAATATCCGCGAGCTCGAGAATCTCGTGCGGCGGCTGTCGGCGATCTATGCGCAAGACATCGTCAGCGTTGATATGGTGGAGAACGAGTTGGCCACGGCAGCACGGCCGCCGTTCCCCGACGCGGCCGAGCCATCCGGCGATCTCTCGGAGTCCGTCGAGCGCTTCCTCTCGGACTATTTCATGAGCTTCGGCCAGGATCTCCCGCCGTCCGGCCTGTATACGAGAGTGCTGCGCAAGGTCGAGTTCCCACTCATCACCGCGGCGCTCGCGGCAACGCGGGGCAACCAGATCCGCGCCGCCGATCTGCTCGGGCTGAACCGCAACACGCTGCGCAAGAAGATCCGCGACCTCGCAATCAAAGTGATCAGGACCCCCGGGACCTGATCCATCTCCCGTCGTCCCAAAAGCGACGATCGCTAGAGGCCGCGCACGGC
>DASYIU010000137.1:0-14330 GCA_035997285.1 Methyloceanibacter sp.
GGGCGACACATAGACAAGGTCTTGGTCGACGCCGGTCGCCGCGCATTGGCTGAGATCGAGACCGAAGCCGAGCTCCTGCAACAGCTGAAGCTCCCAGCGGACAAGCAACGTAGGCCAGACCTTGGCCTCGTCGAAGGCGCGCAGCACCTGAAGCCCTGCCGCATAGAGCTCAGGATGCGGGTCGCGCTCGGGCAACAGCCGCGCCAGGCCGCCAAGCGAGCCGATCGCGGCCAGGGCGCTTGCATCATCGAGCATGCGGGTGCCATGGGCCTCCATCAGCTCCACGTTGAAGCCACCGAGATGCTCGGAGAGCCGCGCCCGCCAGGTGACACCAAGGAGATTGCCCGGCTGCAACAGAGGGCGCATGCGGCGGGAGCGCCCTCCCCGCACAAGCCCGAGATGGCGTCCATGGCTAAGGGTGAGAAGCTCGGCGACCATGTTCGCCTCGCCGAGCGGGCGGGTTGAAAGCACGAGGCCTTCGTCGCTCCAATCCATCGCCTACCCTAGAGTCCAAACGAGAGTCGGCTCAAGGTCTCAATGGTGGCGCGGCTCAAGGTCGGCGAAGCCTGGGTGCTGCGTCTCAACCTCCGCAGTTGGTGCTCGGGGTGTTGAAGCCCGATGCCGACGTGCCGGGAGTTGGGCTCACGGCCGAGCCTTGGTTGTCCAACGACGGAAGCGCCGCGTTCGGATCGTAGGTGGCCGATCCCGGCGATCCGGGCTGCGCGCCGAAACTCTGCCCGTTGAGCATGTCGATCGCACCTGGGTATGTGGAGCCGATCGCACCCGGGTTGGCCGGAGGCGTCCCAATACTCTGCGTGACATCGAGTGCACCCGAGTTCACCGTGGGGGGGGACGGTGCTCTGGACGGGTGCAGGGGGAGCAATGACGATGTTGCTGTTGCTCATCGTCGCTCCATGACCCATGGGCTTGGCGGCCTGAGCTGCTGTCGGCTGGTCCACGGTGCCGCCAGCGCCGGGTTGACCGGGCCCGATCAGCGATCTTTGGGATAGTCGAGACCCATCTCGCGGTAGCGCTCAGGGTCGTCGCCCCAGCGCTCCCTGACCTTGACGAAGAGAAAGAGATGCACCGGCACGCCCGCCATCTCGGCGATGTCGGCGCGGGCGGCCGATCCGATCTCCTTGATGGTCTGACCCTTGGCGCCGAGCACGATCTTGCGCTGGCTCTCGCGCTCCACAAAGATGGTCTGCTCGATGCGGACGCTGTTGTCCTTGAGCTCCTTCCATTCGGCGGTCTCGACGGTGAGCGCGTAGGGAAGCTCCTCGTGCAGCCGCAAGAATAGCTTCTCGCGGGTGATCTCGGCTGCGGTCTGGCGGAGCGAAGCATCGGTGAGCTGGTCCTCGGGGAAGAGCCAGGGACCCGTCGGCACCGCTCCGGCGAGATAAGATTTAAGGTCGGCGACGCCGTCGCCGGTCAGCGCCGAGAGCATAAAGACGCGGTCGAAGGGCCTGAGGGCGACGACCTCAGTTGCCAGGCGCAGCAGCTCGGGCTTTGCCACCTGGTCGATCTTGTTAAGGACGGCGATGATGGGCTGCCTCACCTCGGGGAGATGCTTGAGGAGAGGGTCGAGGGTTCGGTCGAGGCCGCGCTGAGCGTCGATCACGAGCGCCACGAGGTCGGCGTCTCCTGCGCGATCCCAGGCAGAGGCGAACATGGCGCGGTCGAGACGCCGCTTCGGCTGAAAAATGCCCGGCGTATCGACCAGGATGATCTGGCTCGCGCCGTCGAGCACGATGCCGCGCACCGGCCCGCGCGTCGTCTGCGCCTTATGGGTGACGATGGAGACCTTGGCGCCGACCAGCGCGTTGGTCAGCGTGGACTTGCCGCTGTTTGGCGCCCCGATGATCGCCACGAAGCCGCAACGGGAGGAAACCTCGGGGGTCTCAGCCATCGACGGGAGCCTGCCAGACCCCCTCGCGCAGGAGCATGGCGAGCGCTGCCGCCTGCTCAGCCGCGCGCTTGTTCTCCCCCTGCCCGCGCTCGGGCGCCACGCCGTCGATCTGCACCTCGGCGGTGAAGCGCGGGGCGTGGTCGGGGCCCTCACGGGCGACCTCGAGATAACACGGTAGCGGCAGACGCCGTCCTTGCGCCCACTCCTGCAACACCGACTTGGCGTCAGGGGCGGCAAGCTCGAGCACGCTGAGCTGCGGCTCCCAGAAGCGGCGCACCACGGCCTTTGCCGGCTCGTAGCCGCCATCGGCGAAGATGGCGCCCAGCACCGCCTCGCAGGTATTGGCGAGGATGGTCTTCTTGCGGCGGCCGCCGCTGCCGGCTTCGCCGCCGCTCATCACGATGACGTTGCCGAGCTCCCACTCTTGGGCAACCTCGGCCAAGGTCTCGGCGCGCACGAGGTGATTGAACCAGCGCGCAAGCTCGCCCTCGCGGGCCTTGGGAAAGCTGTCGGCGAGAAGCTCGGCGATGGCCAGCCCGAGCACGCGGTCGCCAAGGAACTCGAGCCGCTCATTGTCCTCGTTGGGGCGCCCACCTGCCCGCGCGCTCGAGTGCGTCAGGGCAAGCTTGAGCAACGCCGGATCGGAGAATTCATGCCCGAGACGGGCGGACAGCTGATCGAGGGCCGTGTTGCGCGGCTTAGGCACGGCTCAATGCACCACCTGTAGGATGCGCGACCAGCGGACGCTTGTCGGCCAATGCCAGAATTCCCAGAAGCTCGAGTTCTCGTCGATCGAGAAGAAGATGATCTGCGCCTTGCCCACAAGATTCTGGAAGGGCACGAAACCGACCTCCGACAGGAAGCGGCTGTCGGTGGAATTGTCGCGGTTATCGCCCATCATGAAAAACTCGCCTTCGGGCACTTTGTAGACCTCGGTGTTGTCGCCGAAGCCATCCTGCACGAGATCGAGCACCGGATAGGTCACGCCGTTCGGCAACGTCTCCATGTAGCGCGGCGTGTGCCGCTCCCGGCCCGACGGCTCGGTCACCACGAAATCGTCGACGCGCACCTTGGGGATCGCCTTGCCGTTGATGTTGAGCACGCCGTGGACCATCTGGATCTCGTCTCCGGGCAGGCCGATGACGCGCTTGATGTAGTCCGTCTCGTTGTCGCGCGGCAGCTTGAACACCACCACGTCGCCGCGGTCGGGCTCTTTGGCCCAGATCCTGCCAGAGAACAGGTTGAGCCCGAATGGGATGGAGTACCTGCTGTAGCCATAGCTGTATTTCGACACGAAGAGATAGTCCCCGATAAGGAGCGTCGGGATCATCGAGCCGGAAGGGATGTTGAAGGGCTGGAACAGGAAAACCCGCACGATCAGCGCGAGGATCAGCGCGTGGATAATGACGCGCACGGTGTCCTTTACGCTGCTTCTTGCTTCCATTTTCTCGGCCTCGACGCTCATGCGGAAGCTCTCCTCATAGTTCGGATTCCGACCCGCTATCGGGCAGGCGCCCCTATAGCCTCTCCCTTTGAATGAGGCAAACAGGTCAATCGCGGAAGGAGACCCTTATGGCAGAGATGATAACGATCGCCTGGGCGGTCGGAAAATCATCGGTGATGGAGAGGTCGATGCGCACCTGATGTCCTTCAGGCGTGAGAAGCTGAAGCGCCCGCGCCGCCCCTCCGGTCAGTTGCAACGTAGGCCGCCCACTGGGCAGATTCACGACCCCCATGTCGCGCCAGAATACGCCCTGCCGAAACCCCGTGCCCAGAGCCTTGGCGCACGCCTCCTTGGCGGCGAAGCGCTTGGCGTAGGAGGCGGCGCGGGCGGCGCGGGCGTCGGATTTCAGCCGCTCCGTCGCGGTGAACACGCGGGTCAGAAACCGCTCCCCGTAGCGTTCGATGGCGCGCTCGACCCGCCTGATGTCGATCATGTCGTTGCCGAGTCCGATGATCATCACGTGCCGCCGACCCGAATTTCCGTGTCGCTATGCCGCAGGGTTTGTCGTCCCTTGCCCATCGCCGCGCGCATGCGCCGTACGCTCTCCGCGAGACCGACAAAGATCGCCTCGCCCACGAGGAAATGGCCGATATTGAGTTCGACGATCTCCGGCAGCGCGGCGATGATTTCCGCTGTCGCATAGTCGAGGCCATGGCCGGCGTGCACTTTGAGGCCGAGGTCATGGGCGGCCCGTGCGCCGTCACGAATGCGCCGCCACTCGGCCTCGGCATCGTGGGTGCGACCTTCGGCAAACGCATCGCACCAGGCCCCAACGTGAATCTCGATTGCCGGCGCCCGAAGACGTGACGCGGTTTCGATCTGGCGAAGCTCGGGGGCAATAAACAGCGATACGCGAATGCCGGCATCGACAAGTTTCGCGACTGCGGGCGCCAGCAGATTGTGTTGGGCGACGAGGTCAAGCCCGCCCTCGGTGGTGCGCTCGGTGCGCTTCTCCGGAACGAGACACGCGGCGTGCGGCTTGGTCTTGAGCGCAATTGCCAGCATCTCGGGCGTCACCGCCATCTCGAGATTGAGCGGCGCAAGCTCGGCCGCCATGAGCCGCGCGATGTCGTCGTCGATAATGTGACGGCGATCCTCGCGCAAATGGGCGGTGATGTTGTCGGCGCCCGCCTCGACCGCGACCTTGGCAGCACGCAAAGGATCGGGGTGGCGCCCTCCCCGCGCGTTGCGGAGCGTCGCCACGTGATCGATGTTGATGCCGAGGCGGATGGGAGGCGCGCCCACACCGCGGCGCGCGCGTGTCGAAGGGGCGGTCGTCATGGGGCGCCGAGAGCTTCCCGCCCCGACCGGAGCTCAAGCTCGCGGCGGCGGCGATGCTGATAGGCCTCGACCATTGGCTTGACGAGGAGATAGCTCAGCACGGCGAGAGCCAGCCCGACAGGGATGCAGCCGAGCGTCATGGGCTTCAGGATCGGCCACAGCTTCGCCAGCGAGGATTGGAAAATGCCGTTGGAGAGATCGATGTGCCGTGCCTTGACCTTCCCGCCGAGCATCAAATTGCCGGCTTGGTAGGTCACGTACCAGAACAGCGGATAGGTCAGCGGATTGCCGAGAAAGGTCCCGAGAATGGCGGCAACGATGCTGCCGCCGATCACCCAGGCGATCACGGCTGCCATGACCATGTGGGTGCCGAGAAAGGGCGTGAGCGCCGAGAAGGCGCCGGCCGCAAAGCCGAGCGCCACGGCGTGGGGCGAATCGCTCAAGCGGCGCAGGCGATGGACGACGTAACGGCTGGAGCGGCTCCAACTGCGGCGGGGCCATAGATGCACCCGCATCCGCTCCAAAAAGCTCTCCGCCTCGCGGCGCCTGAACAGCATCACCACCTCGAAAACCGAACGCCAACCATAGCCGGACGACGGCGGCCCTTTGGCGACCAACCTCAGAGCATATTTAGGGTAAGTCCCTTAAGACAACCAGCGTCCTAACCGCCCGCCCGCGCGGCGCTGCTCACGACGTCTTTGGCCCTGAGCCCGGCCAGGATGTCGTTCAAGTGCTTGAGGTCCCACACTTCGAGGTCGATGAGGATCTCGGTATAGTCCGGGACCCGGTTGGTCATCTTGATATTGTCGATATTGCCGTCGGCCTCGCCGATCACCGCGGCCAGTTGCGCGAGGCTGCCCGGCTCGTTCAGCGCGGTCACCGCAATCTTGGCCGGGAAGCGCTGCGGATTGTCCTCGCCGATGTCCCAGGTCACATCGATCCAGCGCTCGGGCTCCTCGTCGAAGGCTTTCAGCGCCTCGGCGTGGATGGGATAGATGGTTATGCCTTGGCCCGGCGTGAGAATGCCGACTATGCGATCGCCGGGCACGGCGCCCCCATCGGCGAAGCTCACCGGCAGATCGCCGCGCAAGCCCCGGATAGGGATGCCGCTGGGGCCGTCCCGGGGAGGGCGCTCGCTCGATCCCGGCCAGCGGAATTTGAGGCCCATCACCTTGCCGAGCCCGAACCAGCCTTCCTCGGTGCGCTTCACTTTGCGCCGCCGCTTGGGGGGTTCGGCCGGTCCTTCCTCGGGAAACACGGCGCGAACCACGTCGGCCGAGGCAAGCTCGCCGCGCCCCACCGCCGCCATCACGTCCTCGGCGGTCTTCTGCGATAGGCGCCCGAGCGCCAGCGCGATGCTTTCCTCGCTGAAGGTCTTCTCCCGACGCTGAAAGGCGCGCACCAGAATCTCGCGGCCGAGCTTGCCGTATTGGGCGCGAACGGCGTCGCGGGTCGCCCGCCTTATGGCCGAGCGCGCCTTGCCGGTGACGGCGATGCTTTGCCAGGCCGACGGCGGCAGCTGGGCCTTGGAGCAGATGATCTCGACCTCATCGCCGTTCCTGAGCTCGGTCACCAGCGGCATCGGCCGGCCGTTGATCTTGGCGCCGACGGTAGTATTGCCGACGTCGGTATGCACCGCATAGGCGAAGTCGATCGGGTTCGCCCCGCGCGGCAGCGCGATCAGCCGTCCCTTGGGCGTGAAGCAGAACACCTGATCCTGGAACAGCTCGAGCTTGGTGTGCTCAAGGAACTCCTCGGGGCTGTCGCCGTCGAGCAGCATGCCGACGAGGTGGCGCAGCCACCGATAGGCGTTAGAGTCTTGCGAAGGCACGACGCCCTTGGGCGCATGCGAGCCGTTGGCGTCCTTATAGAGGGCGTGCGCCGCCACGCCATATTGGGCGACCGAATGCATCCGCTCGGTGCGAATCTGCAGCTCGACGCGCTGGTGGCGCGGTCCGACGATGGTGGTGTGGATCGACTGGTAATCGTTCTGCTTGGGGTTCGAGATGTAGTCCTTGAAGCGGCCCGGCACGGCGTGCCAGGTGGTGTGCACGACGGAAAGCGCGCGGTAGCAATCCTCGACCCCAGGCACGACGATGCGGAAGGCATAGATGTCGGAGAGCTGCTCGAGAGAGATCTGCTTCCGCTCCATCTTGCTCCAGATGGCGTAAGGCTTCTTCTCCCGCCCGGCCACGATGCCGGCCACCTCGGCCTCCTCAAGCTTGGTGGTCAGGGCGATCTCGATCTCGTCGATCAGGCCCTGATTGCGCTCGCGCAAGATCTTGAGGCGCTCGACCACGGCGGAGTGGGCCTCGGGGTTGAGCCAGGCGAAGGCATGGTCCTCGAGCTCCTCGCGCAGCCATTGCATGCCCATGCGGCCGGCCAGGGGCGCGTAGATGTCCATGGTCTCCTCGGCGATGATCTTGCGCTTGGCCGGCTTCACATGCTCGAGCGTCCGCATGTTGTGTAGGCGGTCGGCGAGCTTGACGAGGAGCACGCGGATATCGCTCGAAATGGCTAGCAGCAGCTTGCGAAAGTTCTCGGCCTGTTCGGCCTTCTTGGTGACGAGGTCGAGCTTCTTGATCTTGGTCAGGCCGTCGACGAGCGTCCCGATCTCGCGGCCGAACAGAGCGTCGATCTCTCCGCGTGTGGTGTCGGTGTCCTCGATGGTGTCGTGCAGCAGCGCCGTGGCGATGGTGGAGTCGTCGAGCCGCATCTCGGCAAGGATGGCCGCGACCTCGAGGGGATGGGAGAAAAAGGGAGCGCCCGAGGCCCGCTTCTGATTGCCGTGGGCCTTCATGGCGTAGACATAGGCGCGGTTGAGCAGCGCCTCGTCAGCGTTCGGCTGGTAGCTCAGCACGCGCTCGACCAGCTCGTATTGGCGGGTCATGGCTGACGCCTTTCCGCCTCAACCGGCGAAGCCGGTAGGCAGAGACGCGCGCTCAGCACGTGCGAGACGGGTTCCCCGCTTGCGCCGGGATGACGATGAAGGCAGGCAAAGCGATAGCCCCGGCTCGGCTCAGAGCAAGTCAGGTCAGCGCGAGCGCGGTCCCGCATTGGAGCCATCCGAAGGTGCCTGGCTCGCCATCCTGCGCAACAGCTCCTCCTCGGTCATCTTGTCGATCGAGCTGTCGTTCGCCGGATCGTCCTGGCCGAGGATCGGCATCCTCGTGTCGGTCGAGAGCATGGGCACGGCTTCCGCCTCGGGCTCATCCACCTCGACATATTTCTGCATCGAGTGGATGAAGTCTTCCCTTAGGTCGTCGGCCGCGATTTTCTTGTCGGCGATCTCGCGGAGCGCCACCACGGGATTCTTGTCGTTGTCGCGTTGCACGGCGATCTGGGCGCCGGCGGAAATGGTGCGGGCGCGGTGGCTGGCCAGGAGCACGAGCTCGAAGCGGTTCGGAATCTTGTCGACGCAGTCCTCGACGGTGACGCGAGCCATCAGGGGATCCTTGTTCAGTTTGGGCTGATTTGGCCTCTATTTAGGCAGTTTGCTTGAGCCAAGCAAGGCAAAGCTCAGTGGGCCCGTTTCCGCGCAGCCGTACCCTTGCGCTAAGATCGCCACCCATCGACGGGATATCATCGGACGGAACGGTTAAGAAGCTCCGCTGGCTTGAAGCACAAGCCGAGCAAGCCTATTGCTACATGTATTACGCCCAAGCATCCCAGCTTGCGGCGCCCTATAACGACGCCAAGGAATTTCTCTACGACGCGATTGGCCTTGCCGCCGCCTCGGGCAGGCCGACGAGGCTGAGCGCCTCTCCAAGCGCCTCGCCGAGATCAAGGCGATCTTTCGCCGGCAATTTCCGGCCTAGCGCGCGATCTCAGCCGCTTCAGCACGCGGCCCTGCCCATGAGCCAAAAGCCTGTGGCAGAGGTCGCGCCCGCTCTGCTTAAGCACGGGGTGACGCCAATCGGGCGCGACGTCGAGGAGCGGCTTGAGCACAAAAGGCCGCTCATGGGCGAGCGGATGGGGCAGGACGAGAGGTCGCATACCGGCCTGCCTAAAATCCGGGCGGCGCCCACACCAATGCCTGATGAGCCCCCGATAATCGATGATATCGATATCGAGCGTGCGTGGTCCCCAGGGTCTGCCGCCCCTGCGCCCCGCGGCGCGCTCGATCCCCTTCAGGACTTTGAGCAGCGCTTCCGGAGAAAGGCTCGCGTCGATCAAGGCCATGGCATTGACGTAAGCGGGCTGCCGGGCGCGGCCCACCGGCGCAGTCTCGTAGAGGGGGGAGATAGCTCTGACAGCGATATTAGCGCGCTCGATTTCGCGTAACGCGCGCTCAATGGTGCCGGCGGGTGTCCCCCATGGTCCACGATAATTTGAACCAAGACCTACCAGGATCTTGCGACGAGCGAGCAATTGCGGAGTTCCCTTGTTATACCTATGTTGTTGAAGCAGCCCTCTAGTCGATGTTTTCCGAGACGCTGCTCTCTAACTCTCACGCATATTGCCGTGATAGGAGCTTGAATGAATTTCTATCCGACCGAGCGCATCGCGCTCTTCATCGACGGTGCCAACCTTTACGCCGCTGCCAAATCGCTTGCGTTCGACATCGACTACAAGCGGCTGCTTGCGCTGTTCCGCAGCAAAGGGCAATTGGTGCGGGCCCTCTATTATACGGCGCTCGCCGAGGAGCAGGAGTACTCCTCGATCAGGCCGCTGATCGATTGGCTCGACTATAACGGCTACACCATGGTGACGAAGCCGACCAAGGAGTTCGTCGATGCGGCCGGGCGGCGGAAGATAAAGGGCAACATGGACATCGAGCTCGCCGTCGACGCCATGGAGCTGTCCGAGTATCTCGATCATATCGTGCTGTTCTCCGGCGACGGCGACTTCCGCTCTCTGGTCGAGGCTCTGCAGCACAAGGGCAAGCGCGTCAGCGTCGTCTCGACGTTGACCACCAATCCGCCAATGGTCGCAGACGAGCTGCGCCGCCAGGCCGACCAATTCATCGATCTTGCCCATCTCCAGGAGGAGATCGGCCGCGACCCTGCCGAGCGGGCGCAGCGCGAGCAGCGGCGGCGCCCTGAGCCCGAGCCGCTCGATGAGTTCGAGACCGAGGACCTGATCGAGACCTGAACCCTGCCCCCTCTCAAACGGTTACACTACTGAAGGAGGCGGAGCGGTGAGAATCGGCTTCATCGGGCTTGGGCACATGGGAAGCGCCATGGCCGCCAACCTCCTGGCGGCAGGCCACGCGCTCACCGTCTATAACCGCACGGCCGCCAAGGCCGAGCCGCTCGTCAGCCAAGGCGCGCACTGCCAAGGCGCCGGCCGAGGCTGCGCGCGGTGAGGTAGCGATCACCATGCTTGCCGACGACCATGCCGTCGAGGAGGCCGTGCTCGGGGGCGACGGCATCCTGACCGCTCTTCCTCCCGGCGCGATCCACGTCTCCATGAGCACGATCAGCGTGGCGCTCGCCGAGCGGCTCGAAGCGGCGCATCGCGAGAGGGGCCAAGAGCTCGTATCGGCGCCGGTGTTCGGGCGCCCCGAGGCCGCTTCAGCCGCCAAGCTCTTCATCGTCGCCGCGGGGCCGCGGGAGGCGGTCGCGGCCTGCCGGCCCTTGTTCGATGTGCTCGGTCAGCGCACGTTCCACATCTCGGATGAGGCGCACGCCGCCAACCTCGTGAAGCTCAGCGGCAATTTCCTCATTGCCTCGGTGATCGAGGCCTTGTCCGAGGCGTTCGCGCTAGTGAGCAAGGCGGGGATCGACCGCGTGCAATATCTCGATATTCTCACCAACACGCTGTTCGGGGCACCGGGTGTATAAGACCTATGGCGCTCTCGTCGCCGAGGAGCGCTACCAACCCGCCGGCTTCAAAGCCGAGCTTGGCTACAAGGATGTGCGTCTCGCCTTGAGCGCGGCGCAGGGTCTCGAAGTGCCGATGCCGCTGGCGAGCCTCATCGCCGACCGCTTCCTTGCGCTTCTGGCCGCGCGGGGTGGCGATCTCGACTGGTCGGCGCTGGCGCTGATCGCCAAGCGTGATGCAGGCGGAGAGACGCCGCTTGGTCCCTCACAGTGAGAAAACGAGATGGCGCTCCTTGTCACACGCAGGTCGGAGTTGCCCGAGCCTGCCAAAGACTGTCCCCTATGTGCGCGCCTCGTTGCCTTTCGGCAGGAGAACAAGGAAGCGCATCCGGATTGGTTCAACGGGGCGGTTCCGTCTTTCGGCTCCGCCACGGCCCAGCTCCTCATTGTCGGGCTTGCGCCGGGCCTGAAGGGCGCCAACCGCACGGGACGCCCCTTCCTTGGCGACTTCGCAGGCGAGCTGCTTTATCGCACGCTGCTGAAGACAGGATTGGCGCGCGGTCGCCATGATGTCGAGGCGCCCGACGATCTCGAGCTGGTCGACTGCATGATCACCAATGCCGTGCGTTGCGTGCCGCCTGCCAACAAGCCGAAGCCCGACGAGATCGCCCGGTGCCGGCAGTTCCTGATTGCACGCATCGGCACGCTCCCCAATCTGTGCACGCTGCTTGCCATCGGCCGCATCGCCCATGACAGTATCTTGGACACACTTCAGCTGAAGCGGGGCGGGTTTCCCTTCGCCCATGGTGCGCGGCACGAGCTTCCAAGCGGCCTCACGCTGTTCGACAGCTATCACTGCTCGCGGCAGAACACGAATACGGGGCGCCTCACCACCCCCATGTTTGAGGCAGTCCTTGCCGAGGTTGCGGCAAGTCTCCACAGGTCTCCCCACGCGGGCTGAGCTGCCTTGCCGCCGCCCGGCAACTCGGGCATGCTTCATTGCGTTAGCTCTGCTCGTTCCCGAGGGACCTCCTCCATGCCGGGCTTGGATATCTCGCCGCATAAGGTCGGCTTTGTGATCGTCAAGGCGCGCGAGATGGCCGCCAAGGTTGCGGCTTGGGACGACGGCGCCACGTCAGATCACGACGCCGAGTCGATCCTTGAGGACTTCTCCGACGACGCGACCCAGGACCAGCTCAAGGGCTTCATCCGCGACCTCAACGAGGACGAGCAGGCGAGTCTCGTGGCTCTCGCCTGGATCGGCAGAGGCTCGTTCGCACCCGAGGAGCTCGAGGAGGCGGTGTCGACGGCGCGGGCCGAACGCGCCAATCGCGCCGAGGATTACCTCCTCGGCATGCCGTTGCTTCCCGACTATCTTGAGGAAGGGCTCGACCGGCTCGGCTTCTCGGTCGAGGACGCCGAGGACGAGTCGCTTTAGGGTCCGCGTCAATCGCGCAGCTCGAACCGTCCGCGCAGCTCGAACGCATGCTCCGCCGGGCGGTAGACCGGATAGATAACAGTCTCGATGCGTCCTTTCCAAATCACGAGAGTGAGTCGTTTCAGGTAGTTCTCGCCGCCGGTTGCGAAAGTCGGTAAAGCCAGCGCCTTGGCAAAGTGCTGGCCGGCGTCGCTCAGAATCAGAAACGGCAGCCACAAACGTTCGACCATCTCGCGCTGATGCTCCGTGGTCTGACCGCTCAAGCCAAAGAGCCGGGCCTTCCACTGCGCGAAGTCGGGAGCCCAATCGCGGAATCCCTCGAGCTCCGGCGTCGATCCATGGGCGCCGGGAATCACGTCCCATTCGGGTGGATTGGCGACGCCCGGCCGCCCGGTCCAGGGATAGATGATGACCACGCTCACGTCTGGGATCTCAGCCAGGCAAACCTCCGTGCCGTCGGTCGCGGGCAGTGCAAGGGCGGGAAGCGTCATGCCATGGAGATGGGCCGCCGCCCCGTCATCGACCGGAGGGAGAAAGGAATGCTGCGCGGGCATGGAATCTCTTCGGCTCACCCCTTCTCGCGCATGAGCCGGCCTTTCTGGCGGTCCCAATCGCGTTTCTTCTCGGTCTCCCGCTTATCGCGCAGCTTCTTGCCCTTGCCGAGGCCGAGCTCCACCTTGGCGATGCCGCGCGCATTGAAATAGAGCTTCAGCGGCACCAGCGTCATGCCCTCTTTCTTGATGGCGCCGGCGAGACGGCCCATCTCGCGGCGGTGCACGAGCAGCTTCCGCCGCCGCGTCGGCTCATGGTTGGCACGGCCGGCCTGGGTATATTCGGCGATATGGGCGTTGATCAGATAAAGCTCGCCGCCCTCGCTGGCGGCATAGGACTCCGCGATATTGGCCTTGCCGGTGCGGAGCGACTTCACCTCCGAGCCGAGTAGCGCGATGCCCGCCTCGAGCTTCTCCTCGATGTCATAGTTGAAGCGCGCCTTACGGTTCTCGGCGACGAGCTTGCCGCCTTCGCGCTTCGGCGCCATAACGTCTCCTCGCCCGGACTAGACGAGGACGAGGCCGACGTCGGCCAGCGCGTCGTCGACCTTTTTTCGCGAAGCCGCCGTCAGTGGCGCCAAGGGCAGCCGCGTGTCCCCGTTGCACAATCCAAGCTTGCTCGCGGCATATTTCACAGGGCCGGGATTTGACTCGACGAACAGCGCATCGTGCAGCGGCATCAGTCGGTCCTGCAGCTGAAGCGCGAGCCTGAAATTGCCGGCAAGGCAGGCTAGCTGAAACTCGGAGCACAGCGCCGGTGCGACATTGGCCGTGACCGAGATGCAGCCGTGGCCGCCATGGGCGATGAAGCCGAGGGCGGTGGCGTCCTCGCCGGAGAGCTGGACGAAATCGGTACCGAGCGCCGCGCGTTGCTGGCTCACCCGCGCCATATTCGCTGTCGCGTCCTTCACGCCCACGATGTTCTTGAGCTTGAACAGGCGCGCCATGGTCTCCACCGACATGTCGACGATGCTCCGCCCCGGAATGTTGTAGATGAGGATCGGAATATCGGTGCAGTCGTTGATCGCCTTGTAGTGAAGGTAGAGGCCTTCTTGCGTCGGCTTGTTGTAGTAGGGCGTCACCACCAGCACGCCGTCGGCGCCGGCAGTCTTGGCATGGCGGGTAAGCTCGACCGCCTCGGCGGTCGAGTTGGAGCCGGTCCCGGCAATCACCGGCACGCGGCCCGAGGCCGCCTCGATGCAAAGCTGGATGACGGCCTTGTGCTCATCATGGGTCAGCGTCGGGGATTCGCCCGTGGTGCCGCAGGGAACCAGGCCGTGGCTGCCTTGGTCGATCTGCCATTCGACGAGCTTCTGAAACGCGCGTGTGTCGACCTTGCCGTCCTTGAACGGCGTGATCAGGGCCGTGATCGAGCCTTGAAATGGCGGCATTGGCACGGGGGGTGAACTCCTGGGGTCGCGCGCTCGGTGCGGTGAGGCATCTGAAACGCACGGCGGACAATAGGGTGTGGGGGTTGAAGCGGCAAGCCGATGGAAGGCCCGGCAATCAGCCTTGACTGTGCTCCCAGCACGCCAATGATCATTCGACCCACTATAGTCTAAATACCATGTTTGCCAGTAACTTATGCGAGAGCGGGCGCGATCCGGCAGAGGTCGCTCTAGACATTTTTCCGCCGGAAACAACTTTTCGGGGCCACGCCTAGACTTAGGGCGCGGCGACCTTGGAAACCCAGGGTGGAAACCGGCGACGGAATGAAGATGGTGTTGCGAAATGGGTAGCAAAGTGGAACACATTTTGTGCTGACTAGAGAGACAGCGGCCGGGCGTCACCCTTCTTATCGTCGCGCCTCTCCTCACGTGGCTTGACTGGGAAAGACAAACCCGCAACGACATGGGCGACGAATGACGAGCTAAGCATCTTG
>DASYIU010000138.1:0-1680 GCA_035997285.1 Methyloceanibacter sp.
GGCATCGCGCCGATTGTCGGATGAACTCAAGGCGCGACACCCTGAAATTCCTTGGCTCGAGTTGGCCAGAGCCGGTAATTTCTATCGGCATTATTATGAGCGCATAGTTGATCAATTCGTTTGGGATACTGTCCAGAAGAGTCTCGGGCCTCTGCTCGCTGTCGTCGAGGACGAATTGGCCAAGCTCAAGCCTGAATAGCGCCGTGCCCCTTCCTTCACTTGCCCTTACGGCCAAAGCCAGTTACCCCGCCCCCGCTCCGCCTTATTCGTTTCCCATCTGAGGCTCGATGCGCAGCTACCTCGACTTTGAAAAGCCGGTGGCCGAGCTCGACGCCAAGATCGAGGAGCTTCGCGCTATCCAGGCAAGCGGCGACGTCGCCGTGGGCGAGGAGATCGAGCGCCTGGAGGCCAAGGCCGCCCAGGCGTTGCGCGACCTCTACGCCAACCTGACGCCGTGGCAGAAGGCGCAGGTCGCACGCCACCCGCAGCGTCCGCATTGCCTCGACTATGTCGGCGCGCTGATCACCGACTTCACGCCCCTCGCGGGCGACCGCAAATACGGGGACGACGAGGCGATCGTCGGCGGCTTCGGCCGGTTCCGCGGCGAAAGCCTTTGCGTCATCGGGCACGAGAAGGGCTCCTCGACGGAAAGCCGCATCTAGCACAATTTCGGCATGGCGCGCCCCGAGGGCTACCGCAAGGCGGCGCGGCTGATGGAAATGGCCGACCGGTTCGATATTCCGGTGCTGGCGCTGGTCGACACCGAGGGCGCCTATCCGGGAATCGACGCCGAAGAGCGCGGGCAGGCGGAGGCGATCGCGCGCTCGACCGATGCCTCGCTCGGGCTCGGCGTGCCGAATGTCGCGCTCGTCATCGGGGTCGGCGGCTCCGGCGGGGCGATCGCGATCGCGGCCGCGAACCGCGTGCTGATGCTCGAACACGCCTTCTACAGCGTGATCTCGCCGGAGGGCGCCGCCTCGATCCTGTGGCATGACACCGCCCGGGCGCAGGATGCCGCGACCAGCATGAAGATCACCGCGCAAGACCTGATGCGGTTCGCCGTCATCGACGGGATCGTGACCGAGGCCGCTGGGGGCGCCCACCGCGACCCGGCGGCCGCCATCGCGGCCGCGGGCGAGGCCATTACGGCCGCCTTCGAGGACCTGCGGGGGCTCGACCGCGAGGCGGTGCGCCGGCAGCGGCGGGACAAGTTTCTCGCCATGGGCCGCAGCCTTTAGGCCCCGTTTACCTTTCGTTCACCATACGCGTGTTCGAACGGGAGAGGCGGCCCGGCCGGTTGCCTTGCGATAGCCGCATCTTAAGGGTAACGGTCGTTTGATGACGCCATGGGGAAAGGCTGGACGGGGAGCTTTGCGTTGAATTTTCGCTCGGTCGCGTTGCGCACGCTGACGGTAGTGGCGGCAGTTGCCGCCGCGGTCGCGGTCGGCGGCTGCGACCCCGAGCAGCTCAAGTTCGCCAAGGCGATGCAGCCGTTGTCGGCCGAATTGGCCGCGCTGATCGAGCAGAAGCAGATGGACAAGGGCTCGCCGATCGTCGTGCGGGTCTTCAAGGAAGAAGCGGAGCTCGAAGTCTGGAAGCAGGACCAGGGCGGCCGCTTCCAGTTGCTCAAGACCTATCCGATCTGCCGGTGGTCCGGAGAGCTCGGCCCCAAGGTCAAGG
>DASYIU010000139.1:0-2052 GCA_035997285.1 Methyloceanibacter sp.
AAGACGAGCAACTCGCCAAGGCGTAAGGCGCGGCCAAGCCTCGAACCCCGCGGCCGGCCTGAGGTGAGTCATTCCGGGGCGCGCGTCTTCCTTCGCGCGAACCCGGAATCCAGGCTGTGGCGCAAGCGGCGAGGCCGTCTGGATTCCGGGTTCGCGCAAGCACTACTGAGTCATAAGGGCGCAGGGCAGAATCAGCAGTAAGCGGGTATGGAGGTGATTCCGGGTCAGTTATGGGGGCTGAGATGGACATCGCTTCTTGCACGAGCAGTGAATCGCGGTTTGTGGCCTATCTCGATGGGCTGGTGAGCGTGATCGGGCATGCGGACCGGGAAAGGCCGCTGGGGGACTATTGCCGGGGGCTGCTGCTGCCTTGCGAGCGCAAGAGCGTGGAGCCGATGGCGGCGGTGACGGCACCGTCGCGGGTGGCGGCGCAGCATCAATCGCTGCTGCATTTTGTCGGCGAGGCGCCGTGGTCGGACGAGCAGGTGCTCGCCAAGGTGCGCGAGCAGGTGATGCCTGCGATCGAGCGGCACGGGCCGATCGAGGCGTGGATCATCGATGATACCGGTTTTAGCAAGAAGGGACGGCACTCGGTCGGGGTGGCGCATCAGTATTGCGGCGAGCTTGGCCAATCGGGCAATTGCCAGGTAGCGGTGACGCTGTCGATCGCCAATCATCACGCCAGCCTGCCGGTCGGCTATCGTTTGTACCTGCCGAAGGAGTGGGCCGAGGACCAAGCGCGGCGGAAGAAGGCCGGCGTGCCCGAGGCAGTAGCGTTCGAAACCAAACCTGCAATTGCCCTCGCTCAAGTGCAAGCCGCATATGCAGCCGGTATTGCGCGGGGCGTGGTGCTGGCGGACGGGGCTTACGGTTACGACACCAGGCTGCGCTCGGGGATTAGCGCGCTTGGCTTGAGTTATGTGGTCGGCATCCCGTCGACCACGACCGTGTGGCCGCCAGGTTGCGAGCCGCTGCCGCCGAAGCCGTGGGTAGGACATGGCCGTCGGCCAACCCGGCTGCGCCGCGACAGCACGCATAAGCCGGTCCCGATCAAGGCGCTTGCGCTCAGCTTGCCAAAAATATCCTGGCGCACAATCCGCTGGCGTGAAGGCAGCAATGATTGGCTTTGCTCGCGTTTCGCCCGTGTGCGGGTGCGGCCCGCCCACGACGATGACAGGCGCGACATGCCGCATCCTCACGAGTGGCTGCTAATCGAATGGCCGAAAGGCGAGCCGGAGCCGACCCGTTATTGGATATCGAACCTGCCCGAGAGCATCGCCTTTAGTCGCTTGGTCGAACTCGCTAAGCTGCGCTGGCGCATCGAACGAGATTACCAGGAGCTCAAGCAAGAGGTCGGGCTCGGACACTACGAAGGCCGCGGATGGCGCGGCTTTCACCATCACGCCACGCTCTGCGTCGCCGCCTACGGATTCCTGATCTCCGAGCGGGAGACGATTCCCCCCTCAGGACCTCGCACCGCCGCGCAGCGCCAAACGCTTGCTCTTCCCGAGGGTCATCGACCCCGCGGCGCCGCCGATCCGTCCCGAGCGTCACGTCCCGAACTCGATCACCACTCTGCACCGCAGGGTGACAGTCGCCTTCGCCAGAAGTCTCGAACGATGTCCCTGCTGCGCACGCCAAAACAATCCGATCAAACCGATGCGCTTGTGACACAGTAGTGCAAGAGCGCGCCCCGGAATGACGGGGCTGCAGCTATGGATTACAGGTCTTCAGGGTGATGTAGACCACGAATTCGGCGCCGCGCGCCGCCTGCGCGCCTTGTGCCCGTTGCCGGATCCGCCCGGCGGGCGAAAGCACCAGCGCCAGTTCGATGACGCGGAGCGGACCATGCTTTTCGTTCTGCGCCCGCACCTTTATGCGCGGCACCGGGACGAACCGTCCCGCCCAAGTAAGCGTCCACCCGAGCGTACCTGCGAAGGCAAGCGCGGCAACTGCGAACATCGGCAGCGTGAGATCGAAGGGCATGGGCTACTCCGCACACGATTGGGTTACTCGGGATTACAAGGAAATGACCTCGGAGCTGAAGACCCG
>DASYIU010000140.1:0-6847 GCA_035997285.1 Methyloceanibacter sp.
CTGACGAGACAGTGCCCGCCGCCGGGCAGTTCGCCTCCGACCTCACCGACAACGCCGTCAAGGGGCGCTTCGCCTGGCTGTTCTGATCTGGCTCATGGTTCGAGACACGCCCTTCGGGCGCCCTCACCATGAGGAGTTGAGTCCTCACCCTGAGGAGGCGCGGAACGCGCCGTCTCGAAGGATGAGGCCCGATCCCCTCCTTGCCGCGGCGGCTTTGACTCCCAACATTATCGGGCACGCAACGTTGGGATTTTGTCCGGCAATGCGTCGGAGGCCTCGAAGCTCATGAGCTATTTCCGCACCGTCATCCTGCTGGCAGCGCTGACCGCGCTGTTCATGGGGATCGGGTTCCTGATCGGCGGGCAGGCGGGCATGATCGCCGCCCTGTTCATTGCCGGGGCGATGAACCTGTTCGCCTATTGGAACTCCGACAAGATGGTGCTCTCCATGTACGGCGCGCGCGAGGTCGACGAGCGCTCGGCGCCGGAGCTCTACGCGCTGGTGCGGCAGCTCGCCGCCGCCGCAGGCGTGCCGATGCCGCGCATCTATGTCATGGAGAATCCGCAGCCCAATGCCTTCGCCACCGGCCGCAACCCCGAGCACGCGGCGCTCGCGGTGACCACCGGTCTGCTGCAGACGGTGAACCAGGAGGAGCTCGCCGGCGTGCTGGCGCACGAGATCGGCCATATCAAGAACCGCGATACCCTGCTCATGACCCTCACCGCCACGATCGCCGGCGCCGTCTCCATGCTCGCCAATTTCGGCTTCTATTTCGGCGGGCGCGGCAACAACAGCAACGGCAATGTCGGATTCGTCGGCTCGCTCCTCCTTCTCATCCTCGGCCCGCTTGCCGCGGGTCTCGTGCAGATGGCGATCAGCCGCACGCGCGAATATGAGGCCGACCGTGCCGGCGCCGAGATCAGCAAGCGCCCGTTGGCGCTCGCCTCGGCCTTGAAGAAGATCGCAGGCGTGGCGGAGCACGTGCCCAATGCGCCGGCCGAACGCAATCCAGCTTCAGCGCATCTCTTCATCGTCAACCCGCTGTCGGGCGCGCGCATGGACAATCTTTTCTCGACGCATCCGAATGTCGAGAACCGGGTGGCGCGGCTGAACGAGATGGCCCGCGACATGGGCGACGCCGGTGCTGCGGCAAGCGTGGGTGCAAGCGTCAGTGCAAGCAGCTCAGGGCCATGGTCGCCATCGCGCGAGCGTGCGGGCCACGGGCCGTGGGGCTGATCCAACCCGTTTCGCGAGCAGACACCCATGATCAGCTCTGACGACGAGACGCGGGCACGAGCGCATGCGCGTGACGCCCAGGTCGGGCTGCCGGCACGGCGCGCGGCGGCCGAGCTGCTCGCCGCCGTCCTGCAGAAGAAGCAGCCGCTCGACGACGTTCTGGGCCGCTCGCTCGAGCGGGGCGCGATGGGCGATCTGCCGCAGCGCGACCGCGCGCTCACTCGCGCCATCGTGGCGGCGAGCCTCAGGCGGAAGGGACAGCTCGACCATGTGCTCGGCATCTTTCTCGAGCGCGGCATGCCCGAGAAGTCGGGCACGCTCTATCCGATCCTCTTGTCAGCCGCGGCCCAGCTCATCTTCCTCAAGACGCCGCCGCATGCGGCCATAGACCTGGCCGTGACGCTTGCCCAATACGACCCCAAGGCCGCGCGCTACAGCAAGCTGGTCAATGCCGTGCTGCGGCGGGTCGCAAGCCAAGGCGAGGCCATCGCGGCAAGCCTCGATGCGGCGCGGGTCAACACGCCCGATTGGCTGTGGTCGCGATGGGTGTCCTATTGGGGCGAGGCGCGGTCGCATGCCATCGCCGCCTCTCATCTCGTCGAGCCGCCGCTCGACCTCACCGTCAAGAGCGAGCCGGAGCTTTGGGCGGAGCGGCTCTCGGGCCGTGTCCTCCCCACGGAAAGCGTGCGGCTGTTGCCCAAGGGACGCATCGAGGACCTGGCCGGCTATGACGAAGGCGCCTGGTGGGTGCAGGACGTCGGCGCATCGCTGCCCGCGCGCCTCCTCGGCGATGTGGCGGGCACGCGCGTGGCCGACCTTTGCGCGGCCCCTGGCGGCAAGACGGCGCAGCTTGCCCTTGGCGGTGCCTCCGCCGTTGCCGTCGATACGTCAAAGACGCGGCTTGGGCTGCTTGCCAAGAACCTCGAACGGCTCGGTCTCGAAGCCAAGCTGGTGGTGGCCGACGCCGCCACGTGGCAGCCGGAAGAGCACTTCGATGCGGTGCTGCTCGATGCGCCCTGCTCCTCGACCGGCACCGTCCGCCGGCACCCGGACATTCCCTATTTGAAGTCGCCCAAGGACATCGTGGCGCTTGCCGCGCTGCAAACGCGACTGCTCGACAATGCCGCGAGCCTGCTCAAGCCCGGCGGCAGGCTCGTCTATTCGACCTGCTCGCTCGAGCCTGAGGAAGGCGAGGCGCAGATCGCCGCCCTTCTCGTGCGCAATGAGGCGCTTCGCCTCGACGCCATAGCCCCCGATGAGCTATATGGACAGTCGGAATGGATCGAGCCCTCGGGCTGCCTCCGGACCTTCCCCTACGAGCTTCGGCTCGACGGGCCGGAATGGAGCGGCATGGATGGCTTTTTCGCCGCCCGGCTGGTGCGCGCCGGTTAAGCGGCAGCGCATCGCACTTGATCGGAAAGCTCTGCCGCCCGACAATGCGGGCCTCAGCATGCACGGGGAGGCCTGGCGTCTGCTAGAGGCGCCGGGAGGCAGCTTGGAGACAACGAGGCATGGCGGCTGATTCCCAGCCCTTCGAGCGCGGTGCACGCGCTCAGGCGCCGCGCCCAAGCGGCCCGGGCCCCTTTCGCCGCTTCGTGCTCGCAGGCATGGCGAGCCTCAGCTACCCGGGCACCAAGGCCGAGCAGCTCCTGCTCGCCCCGCAGGAGCTGAGGACCGCCGACCCAAGCTTTGCTACAGAGCTCTATAACGGTCATTTCGGCCTCGCCGGAAAGCTCGCCGAGGTCGATGCCGAATCGCCTTTCGAGATCGATCCGCCGTCGGAAGGCTGGGCCCGCGAGCTGTACGGCTTCGGCTGGCTGCGGCATCTTCGCGCCGCCGGCAACGAACTGTCGCGCGAGCAGGCCAAGGCGCTGGTCCACGATTTCGTCAGGCTGCGGCGCTCCAAAAGCGGCCTTGCCTGGCAGCCGGAGATCGTCGGCCGCCGGGTGATCTCCTGGCTTTCGAACTCAGTGCTCGTGCTCGACACCGGCGAGCCGCAGGCCTACGCGGAGTTCCTCAGGGCGCTCACGGCGCAGCTCCGCTATCTCTCGGCGAGCTATCGCGACGCGCCAGAGGGCGTTCCCCGCCTCGTCTCCCTCATGGCGCTGATTTATGCGGGGCTGTGCATCGCCGAGCAGCAGGCGGTGGTGGACCGCTATGTGCGGCCCTTCTGCAAGGAGCTCGACCGGCAGATCCTGCCCGACGGCGGCCACATCTCGCGCAATCCCGAGGCGCTCATCGAGCTGCTCCTCGACCTTCTGCCGCTCAGGCAATGTTTCGTGGCCCGCGACCGCGCCCCGCCCAAAGAGCTCACCGACGCCATCGACCGCATCATGCCGATGCTCCGCTTCTTCCGCACCGGCGACGGGACGCTTGCCCGCTTCAATGGCGGAGGTCCCACCCCCACCGACGCGCTCGCCACGGTGCTTGCCTATGACGATGTCGAGGGGACGCCGGTCCGCGCGGCGGTGAATTCCGCCTACGTGCGGCTCGACTGCGGGTCCACGCTGTTCCTGTGCGACATCGGTCCGGCGCCGGCGCCCTCTCTCAGCATGAGCGCCCATGCCGGCTTCCTCTCCTTCGAGATGAGCTCCGGCGACTGCCCGATGATCGTCAATTGCGGGTCGCCGTCGCTTGACCATGACGAATGGCGTCCCTTCGCCCGCGCGACGGCGGCGCACTCGACGCTTACCTTCGAGGATTCCTCCTCGGCGGAATTCACCACGGGCGGCGTCAACGGAAGCCAGGCGGCGCTCGACTCGCCACTCACCGGACCTCTGAACGCGCAAGCCTCGCTCGCCGACCAGGGCGACAATCTCAGGATCAAAGGCTCCCATGACGGGTACATGACCCATTTCGGGGTGAGCCATGCCCGCCAGATTCTCATCGCGCCGACGGGCCTTCTCATCAGCAGCGAGGACAAGCTCTCGGCGCCCAAGGGGATCAGGAGCCCGGAGGGCCTGATCGCCGGAGACTACGCCATCCGCTTCCACCTGCATCCGAGCGTGCGCGCCGAGCTCGCCCCCGATGGACAGAGCGTCGTTCTGACGCTGCGCAACGGCGAGACCTGGCGGATCAGCTCTAACGCGCCGGAGACCTCGATCGAGGAGAGCGTGTTCCTCGCCGATGCGCGCGGGCCGCAACCGACCTCCCAGGTCGTGCTTGGCGGCGTCATAGGTGAGGCGAACGAGGTCAGGATCGTGTGGAACATCGAGCGGAAGGTGGAGGGCGGCAACGGGGGCCACCTCGTCGATCCGAACGAAGCCGCGCCGGCCGCTGCTTAGTCTCGCCTGTATCGTCATGCCCCGCCTCGTGCCGGGCATCCACGAATTCAAAAAAACGTGGATGGCCGGGACAAGCCCGGCCGTGACAGGTTTGCCCGTGTGTTAGAACCGTCAGCGCCATAGCCGCCAAGACACACTTTCATGGACCCAGGAAAAATACGCCGCGCGCTGCTCTCGGTCAGCGACAAGACCGGTCTTGCCGATTTCGCCAAGGCGCTGGCGCGCCACGGGGTCGAGATCGTCTCGACCGGGGGCACCGCCGAGCTTCTGCGCGAGGTCGGGATCGAGGTGATCGACGTTGCCGAGATCACCGGTAGCCCGGAGATGATGGACGGGCGGGTCAAGACGTTGCACCCCAAGATTCACGGCGGCCTGCTCGCAGTGCGGGGGAACGAGGCGCATGAGCGGGCGCTGAAAGAGCAAGCGATCCCCGGCATCGACCTTCTCGTGGTCAACCTCTATCCCTTCGAGGCGACGGTCAGGGGTGGCGGCGATTTCGACGCCTGTATCGAGAACATCGACATCGGCGGGCCGGCCTTGATCCGCGCCGGCGCCAAGAACCATGCGAGCGTCACAGTGGTGGTCGAGCCTGCCGACTACGGGCTGGTGCTCGCAGAGATGGAGGCCAATCGCGGCGCGACGACGCTTGCTATGCGAAAATCGCTGGCCGCCAAGTCCTTTGCCCGCACCGCCCTGTACGACGCGGCGATCGCCTCATGGTTCGCCGAAATGCTTGGCGAGCGGACGCCTGAGACCAAAATGATCGCGGGCACGCTCGGCGGGCCCCTGCGCTATGGCGAGAACCCGAATCAATGGGCGGCCTTCTACCGCACGGGCGAGCAGCGCTTCGGCGTGGCTACCGCCGCGCAGGTCCAGGGCAAGGAGCTCTCCTACAACAACCTCAACGACACCGACGCGGCCTACGAGCTCGTGGCCGAGTTCGATCCGGCAGCGCATGCGGCGGTCGCCATCATCAAGCACGCCAATCCGTGCGGGGTGGCGACCGGAGCGACCCTCGCCGAGGCCTATCGGAAAGCGCTTGCCTGCGACCCGACGAGCGCCTTCGGCGGCATCGTCGCGCTGAACCGCGCCCTCGATGCGGACGCCGCGCGGGAGATCGTGAAGATCTTCACCGAGGTCATCATCGCGCCCGACGCGAGCGACAAGGCGAAAGCCATCGTCGCCGAGAAAAAGAATCTGCGTCTCCTCCTCGCCGGCGGGCTTCCCGACCCGAAAGCGCCAGGGCTCGCATTCCGCTCACTGTCAGGCGGCTTCCTCGTGCAAGCCCGCGACAATGGCGTGGTGGCCGGTCGCGATCTCAAGGTCGTGACCAAGCGTAAGCCCACCAACGAAGAGCTCGCCGACCTCATCTTCGCCTTCGCGATAGCGAAGCACGTCAAGTCGAACGCCATCGTCTATGCCAAGGACGGCGCGACCGTCGGCATCGGCGCCGGGCAGATGTCACGCGTCGATGCCGCGCGGATGGCGGCCTGGAAGGCTGTTGATGCAGCGAAGGCGCAAGGAATCGGCACGAGCCTGACGAAAGGCTCGGTGGCGGCGTCTGACGCCTTCTTTCCCTTCGCCGATGGAGTCAAGGTCATCGCTGACGCCGGCGCGGCGGCGGTGATTCAGCCCGGCGGGTCGATGCGCGACGACGAGGTGATCGCCGCCGCCGACAAGGCCGGTCTCGCCATGGTCTTCACCGGCATGCGCCACTTCCGGCATTGAGTGTTTCGTGCGGCGCCGGCCCTGCTATTCATCATACCGGCGAAAGCCGATCTCCAAGTACACACGGACCCGATCCAGACATTCGGCCGTTCGCTGTGTGGCAATTGTTGTGCGATTGTCAGTCGGGCCAGCCAGACCCGCGGGGCTTGAAGGAGTGCCCGGCAGCCTCGTCCAGAGAATACGAGGCCGCGCAAGCTCGAGGTTGCGCACCCTCAGGCGGCGCAAGGCGTTCGGCGTCTCGTCGCCGATGGAGATGTTCTCGCAAATTTCTGGTCCAATCAGGTGATCGAGCCGATGACGCCCTCGATCAGATAGTTGGTTTGCTGAAGTTCGTCGGCATAGGGTCCATACGTCGTTCCGGCCGGCACCACCTGCTTGCCGGTGTTGTCCATGATCGGACCGACGAAGATTGCATCCTCGTTCTTCATCGCCTGCATGGCGGTCTTGGCGGCGTTGATCGCCTCCGGCGTCGCTCCGGCTCCGAACGGGCTCGACCGGACATAATCCTTGTCGTATCCGCCGGTGACGAAGTTCGGCAGGGTTCCGCCCCTTTGCAGCGTTTCAATGAACGTCTCGAACATTTCGGTCCAGTTGTAGTC
>DASYIU010000141.1:0-4317 GCA_035997285.1 Methyloceanibacter sp.
CAAACCGGGGGACAGGAATGCACAATATCGACCGATACTTGCGGCGCGCTGCTGGGGCTGCGCTCGTTCTTTGTCTCACCCTCGGTTTTGGGCAAGAGGCAAGGGCCCTGAGCGACGAGGTCTCCGGCAAGCCCGGGTCCATCATCAGGGTGTGGCCGCTTGAAGGCGGCGGACCGAGCGGCGCCGGCAGCACCGCCTTCCGCATTCTCTACCGGTCGACGGGCTTGAACGGCGAGCCGATCGCCGTGTCCGGCGCCATCTTCATCCCGCCGGGGGCGGCGCCTGCCGGCGGACGCAACGTGATCGCCTGGGCGCACCCGACGAGCGGGGTGGTCGAGGCCTGCGCCCCCTCGCTCATGCCGGATCTTGCCGGCACGATCTGGGGATTGGCGGAGATGATGGCTAAGGGCTACGTCGTGGTCGCCACCGATTATCCGGGCCTCGGCACGCCTGGCATTCATCCCTATCTGATTGGGGTTAGCGAAGGGCGCGCGGTGCTCGATTCCGTCCGCGCCGCCCGCAACTTGCCGGACGCCGGCGCCTCCGACCGCTTCGTCGTCTGGGGCCATAGTCAGGGCGGACATGCCTCACTCTATACCGGCGAGCTCGCCGCAAGCTACGCGCCGGACCTGAAGTTGCTCGGGGTCGCTGCCGCAGCGCCTGCCACCTATCTGATCGAGCTGTTCGACGCCGACAAGTCGAGCCCAGCCGGAAAGGAGCTGACTGCCATGGCCCTTTATGCGTGGTCTGAGCTCTACCATGACCCCGCAACGAGCCTCGTCGTCCCAGCCGCCATGCCGGTGTTCGAGCAATTGGCGCATGATTGCATCGAGTCAGTCGCCGAATTTGCAGCCATCGAGAATGCCGAAAAGCCGCTCAACCAGGAGCAGTTCCTGAAGGCCGACCCCACCGAGGTCGAGCCGTGGCGCGGCATCATGCAACGTAACACGCCGGGTCAGGAGCCGGCGGGGGCGCCGGTGTTCCTCGCGCAGGGGACCGCCGACACCACCGTGCGCCCCGAGATCACCAAGCAGTTCGGCGAGACGCTGTGCAAGCAGGGCACCCGCGTCAGCTTCGTCCTGCTCAACGGCGTGACCCACACCTTCGCCGCTAAGGACAGCGTCGGCCCGGCGCTCGCCTGGATGGGCGACCGCTTCAAGGGCGCGCCGGCTCCCTCCGACTGCGAGCGGTAGCGACCGGCGATGCGCTCAGAACACGAGCTGGCCGGCCGAGATCGCCAAGATCAAAATGACAAGGAAGATAACGAGGAAGATGAAGAACAAGACCTTCGAAATCTGGGCGGCTCCGCGTGCCACGCCGGTGAAGCCGAGCGCGCCGGCAACGAGCGAAATCAACAGACAGATCAGTGCCCATTTCAGCAGAGTCATGCCCCCCTCCCTGAATGGGGCGGCGCCTTGGGCTGCCCCTTGCCTTTTGAAGCGCGAGAGCCTTTCGCGCGACGGCCCTAATGCTACACGAGATGCGGCTTAAAGGCGAAGGCTCGAATGGGAGACGATAGGAGATTTCGATGAGCGACAGCGGCCTCGATCAGGGCCCCTTCATAGTCAGTGCCGGGCCCTGGAGAATCATCCTCCTGGCGCCGCTCCTCGTCCTCGCCGGCGTCGTCTTTCTCTTCCTCGCTCTCGTCATGGTCTATGTCGATGTCGCCAACCTGCCGGGAAGGCTAGCGTTTTGGGGGGCCGCGCTCGGATTTGCGGCGATGGCGATCTATTTCCTGCTACTCGCCGCGTCGCTCGCCCTGCGGGTCGAGGTCGCGCCTGACGCGCTCAGGCTCCGAATTCCCCGGTGGCAGGGCGTCCTTCCCTGGTTTCCCTGGATCCGCGCCGCCATCCCCTACGCGGACATCGCCGCAGTCGAGACCCGCGACGACGTCTATTCAAGCTTCGGGCTGACCTCGGTGCAGACCGTCTACAGCGTCGCGACCAAGGCCGGGCGGAGGATCGTGCTCGGCTTCACCAGCCCGCTTGCCACGTGGAACTATCCGTTCGATGAGGCGGCGGCGCGAATCGCCCGCAACGCCGGGGTCGCCGTCACCGACCGCGGCGCGGTGGAGGTCGGCGGTATCATCCGCTCCATCATCAAGGGGACACCGCCATGGAGCGCAGAAAGAATCGGCGCCGACGGGCGGGCCACGGCGCGGAGACGAGCCGCGCTCGCTATGCAGATCGCATTCGCCATGGTGGTGGTGGCGGTTGCACTCAGGGCGTGCCTGCCGCACGGGCCGTGAGGCGAACCGGGGTCCGCTTGCGCTGACGGCGCTCTAGTAGCTGATCTGGATCACGGTGTTGCCGGCGCCGTGCTGCTTCACCAGCGAGTACAGTGCCGCGGCATTGGCCGGGTGCAGCCTGACGCAGCCGTGAGAGGCAGGGCGCCCGAGATATTTGATCTCGTAGGAGCCATGGATCGCGTAGCCGCGCAGGAAGAAGATCGCGTAGGGCATGGGCGAGCCGCTATAGATCGTGGAGCGGTGATAGCGGACCACGGCGGTCGGCTTGAAGGTGCCGACAGGCGTGCGATAGCCCGGCCGCGCCGTTGAGACCGCCCAGTTATAGCGCGGTGCGCCATCCACATAGACGTTCATACGCTGGCTCGACAGGCTGATCTTGGCGACGATTTGGGCCTGCGCATAGGCTGGCACAGCAAGGACGAGGCCGACCAGCGCGGGCAAGAGGACAGAGCGTCTCATGGATCGATTCTCCCCCGAGCGCAGGCGCCACCCCGACGGCAACCCTATTGTCTTGATCCGGGAAGCACGCGCCCCCGTTCGAGGCCAGTCAAGAGCATACGGCATCGCGGCTGAACGCCGCGTGAACGCGTTGCCGCGAGGTGCGGTGACGCTCTAATTGCTGCCATCATTTGTGCTAGGGTCGGGGCCCAACGGGAGGCTCACGGGAAACCTAAGTCGAGGGCCAATGCGCAGGCTGATCTTGAGCCTCACGCTGCTGATGTTTTGTGGGGCGGTTGCGGCTGAGCAGGTCGCGCCGGCCAGGACCGCCGCCACACCGGCGGCGGGAAAGCCCGCGGCCAAGCCTAGCGCCAAAAAGCCGACACCCAAGGGACCGCCGGCCAGAGAGCTGTTCGGAGCCGTGCCTACCCCCGCGCCCCTCGCCGCCCGCTCGATCGGCTCCTACGCCAAAGGCTGCCTCGCCGGCGGGGTCGCGCTTCCCATCAACGGCCCCGACTGGCAGGTGATGCGGCTGTCCCGCAACCGCAATTGGGGCAATCCCCGGCTGCTCGACTTTCTCGAGCGCTTCGCGAGCGACGCGCGCGCGCTTGATGGCTGGCCCGGACTCCTCGTCGGCGACATGTCGCAGCCTCGCGGCGGGCCGATGCTCACCGGCCATACCAGCCACCAGGTCGGGCTTGACGTCGATATCTGGCTGACCCCCATGCCTGACCGCATCCTGACACCGCAAGAGCGCGAGGACATGAGCGCCGTGTCGATGCTCAAGGACCCGTTCAGCGTCGATCCCAGCGTGTTCACGACCATGCAAATGAAGCTCATCAAGCGTGCTGCGTCTTACCCCCAAGTGGCACGCATCTTCGTGCATCCCGCCATCAAGAAGGCGCTCTGCCAGCAGGCATCACAGCTCGGCAAGGATACCGCGTGGCTCGGCAAGGTCAGGCCGTGGTGGAACCACCATTATCACTTCCACGTACGGCTTTACTGCCCACCAGGGGCGGAGGGCTGCGAGAACCAGAAGGACGTCTCCGGCGACAACGGTTGCGGCCAGGAGCTGGTCAACTGGTATGCGATGTTGAAAAAGGCCGCGATCGAGATGGCAAAGCCGGTGCCGCCCGGCACCAAGCCGTGGACCGGCAAGCAACCGCTAACGATGGCCCAGCTGCCGCGGGAATGCGGAACGGTGCTCTCCGCCGGCGGCTATACGCCCGAGCCTCCGCCCGAGGGTGAAACGCCGGCGGCCATCAAGGCTCTTGCCACCAAGGATGCCGGTCCGCCGATCCCCACGCTGAGCCCCGAGCAGTTGAAGGCCCTGGTCGGGGCCCCTGCAGGCACGACCGACACGGCCGGAATGCCGCTGCCGGACCGCAACCCATTGCGCTGATCGCGAGCTACTAGCTCACGGGCATGCCGGCTTTGCCGCCGACGCCTTCGATGTCCTCGCCGAAGGTGACGTCGAGCTTGGCGAACACGCTTGTGTTGGCGCTCGGGTTGAAGAAGTTCACACCGGCAGAGACCTCGCCCCACACATCTTGCAGATTATCCTCGAGGTGGAAGCTGGTGCCGGTGGAGGCCAGCGTGGCCTGATTGTCGTCTGACAGATTGCCCCACAG
>DASYIU010000142.1:0-4544 GCA_035997285.1 Methyloceanibacter sp.
GCGGCGATGCTCTGTCTCGCCGGCGCGCCCGCCAGGCCCAAGCCGACCGTCGCCGCGGCGCCAGCCAAAGCCCGCCGCCGCGTGACTGCGCTTCGATCATTTATCCTGTCTCCACGCATCGTGGTTTTCCCGCTCGCGCAATGTTACTCGGTCCAGGACGGCACGCAAAAATGGCGTTGCCGCGGCATAAATCCCCGGGGCTTCGCTTTCGCGCGGGCCGGCGATGCAGACCTTGAGCTGCGCCTGTTGGCGGTCGCTGAGCCAGGCCGCGGCGCGGTCGATGTCGGCCTCCTCGTCGAGATCGAGGATCAGCAGCGGCCTGTCGAGCTCGTGAGCACGGAGTATCGCGAGCTCGGTCCCGCTCGAACACAGGCCGCGATGGTCGAGAAGCACGAGCAGACGGTCGCTGTCGCGCACGTTCCATGCGGTGCGCTGATGCGGATCGGCGATCGGTGTCTCGCGCAGCTCGCGGTAGATAGCAAGCAAGCCCGGAGGCTTCGGCGGGTCCTCCGCCCAGCCGCCTTTCGGGCACCAGCCGCCATAAGGAATGCTTTTCTCGATGGCGACATCGAGAGCGGCGCGATCGACGCCCGTCTGGCCGCCAGAGACGATCTTCAGCATGCGGATGGCGTCACATTGCAGATCGCGCTCAGGCAAAGCGAGCGCGATGACGCTTGCGGTGTTCTAGCGTCCGAAGTGCGACGGCCGGATCAGCCGCTGCGATTGGGCGTGCCGAGGATGTGGCTCTTCGTCGGCAGCATCACTGGTCGAAGTCCTGGGTGAACATCGCCGCGGCGAAGAAGGCGACGGCGCGCAGCGTCTCCTTGCCGGTGTTCTCGAGGTCGTGTCGCATCGGCGTCGGCAGGACGAAGACGCTGCCCGGCCCGACCGGCAGGGTGGAGCCGTCTTCCAGATAGAGCTTGCCGGTGCCGGCGATGATATATTGCGTCTCCTCGGTGGCGTCGGTGTGCCAGCCGAGGCGGCCGCCGGCTTTGGCTTGGCCGCCGATGTCGATGCAGGATTCATTTGCCGTTCCTCCATGCTGATGTTGGCGCGAGCGTAACCCTGGCGGCGGCTGCGACGAAAGCCCTGCGGAGTCCCGGTTAGGCGGGGGTGTCGGCACAATCGCGCATTCGAATCGAAATGCGCCTAACCCCGTGCCCTTTGACTCACGCCGCGGCGAGCTCCTGATCCAGAGCCGTGGCCCGTTGCAGCGCTGGCCGCTGCTCGAGCCGCCCGACATAGGCCTTAAACTCAGGGCGCTCAGGCAGGAGATTGAACATCATCCCCCAGCGCAGCATCGAGCCGACCACCACGTCGGCGGCGGTGAACTGCTCGCCCATAAGGTACGGACCCTTGGCGACGGCCTTCGCCACCACGTCCATGACCGTATCGAAGTCGCCATAGCCGATCATGGCGCGACGGGGCTCCTCCTTCCGGGGAAAGGCCCGGTCCGTTACAGCGGGCTCGATGCAGCTTGGGCTGAAGAACAGCCATTTGAGATAGGGCCCGCGCCGCGGATCGCCCACTGGGATGTTCAGCCGCGCATGCGGGAATTCGTCGGCGAGATAGGTGCAGATGGCAGCTCCCTCGGTGATGACGGCATCGCCGTGCTTCAGCGCCGGCACTTTGCCCATGGGGTTGACGGCAAGATAGTTGGGCGCGGACTGCTCACCGTTGGCCAGACTCAAAAGGTGGATGTCATAAGGTTCGCCCATCTCCTCAAGCATCCAGCGGACGATCGAGGAGCGCGACGGTGCGGCGTGATAAAGCGTGAGCTTGCCCATTTCCTTCTCCCTGGTTCCCGGCGTCATCCCTTAAGGGATGCCGATGGCCAGAAAATGGCGCGAAGCGTAAGCTCCGGATGCCCGCCACTTGTGGAGGAAATGTATGACTACGACGCGCAAGTCCCATCCGCCGCTCGGCAAAAGCATGATCTTGGGCTTTCTCGCATCAAGCGCCGTCCTCGGCGGTGCCGCCTTATTGCCTACCGGCGCCTTGGCCAGCGACCCAGCCTATGTGGGCAAGTGGGCGGGAACGCTTGCGCTGTGCAAGAACGGCCAGGACATGGAGATCGCGCCGCTTCTCGTCACGACGAGCGGCTACGATCAGCATGAGGGCCACTGCACCTTCAAATCGAAGCCGAAGGCCATCAAGGCCGGAAGCTGGCGTGCCAAAGCCGAGTGCTCGGTCGAAGGCGACAAGCAAACCCATGACGTCAAGCTCTCCGTAAAGGGAGGCCGCCTCACGCTCCGCGACGAGAATGCCGCGCACGTCTTTGAGCGCTGTCCTTGACGCGTTCGGAAAAGGGGCAACGTAAAGCCCATGTCGAGCAGGACCAATAAGGCGGCGACGTCAGCCAAGCGTTGGTCTCAAGAGGTGACCGAGCACTCTGACGCGCTCGACCTCGAGAGCGGCGTGTTCACCCTCAACGACCCCAAGAGGATCGCAGCGTCGCTCAAGCACTCGGCCGAGGCCAGCGGGCGGCGGAAGGCAGACCCCTATCGCTCGGCGATGTCGATGCTCACCTTCTATATCAACCGCGCCGGCAAGAGCCTCTCGAAGAGCGATCGGGCGCGCCTGGAAAAAGCCAAGGACGAGCTGCGCAAAGCTTTCGGGCGCAATTGACAGTGTGAGGCTTTAGCCCTGCTCGGTCTTGGCCCAGCCCTCGACCTCGCCGATCCAATGCTCCGCGTGCTGACAAAAGGTGCCGAGCACGGCATCGAAGGCGGCCGTTGCGGCTTCTTCGATGCCGCGGTCGGTCTGTAGGTCCTCGAAGACCTGCCGGTAGTCGGCATAGCCCTGCATCTCCTCCCAGCGATGCCACCAGAAATCGCCGATGAAGAAGAACCTGATCCAGGAGAAGAGACAGTCGGTCCAGTCCTCGAGGTAGTAGCGAAGGTGAACGCTGGGGCCGCAGAGATAGACGTCGGCGCCGCGAAGGATCTCGGCTCCGCTTGCCGCGCAGTCCTCCCGGGTTGCGACCTCGACCAGCCTGCCGTCGAGAACCGGATAATCCGAGCATTCGAGGAAGACGAAGCTCATGCGGTCGGCACCGGGATAGAGCCCGCGCGGATCGAACAGCTTGAAGTCGAGTCCGCGCAGACGCGCGTTCTTAATGGTGATGAGCGGAGGGCCTTTTGCCTCGGGATCGTCGAGGAGGGTGAGCCCCGCTTCGCGCGCCCTCGCGGCGATCGCCTCAGGGTCTGGGCCCACCCAACTCGAGATCAGGACCGAGCCGGAGATCGGACGGTCGATACTCTCGATATTGGCGCGGGTGCGCAGGGCCTGCCCGCGTTGCTCGCTCAAGGCATTCAAGACGAAGGGCCGCTCGGGCTGGCTCAGGCGGAGATATTCGTCGCTGCGCGCGGCGAGCCGATGAAGGTGGCCAAGCAGCCGGTAGCGCGTCTCGGGATCCTGGCATTTGCCCTTCCAGGCAACGGCGACGGAGGGCATGGGCTGACAGTCCTCCGCGCAGGGGTTGAGAGCCAAGGGGAAGCGGCAGATTGCCCCGCTCAAGGGATAGGCGCAAGCCATGTCCCTGAAAAGGGTTGCTTCGAAATTCACCGATGCCCTTTGGCAGGCCGGCCGCCTCGCGCCTTGGCGTTACGGCGCGCTATAGTGGCAGGAGAAGTCAGGGGCGCCCATGGAGGACTGGGACAATTTCTACATGCTTGCCGGGGGCACGGCCGGCACGCTAATCGGCCTCATCTTCATCGTCATCACGCTCTTATGGGACGCGCTGCTGCCGATCGCGTCCTATGTCCTCGTGGCGACGGCGGCGGCAGCATGGGCGCTTGAGGCCCTATTCGCCAATATGACTGGCGCCGTCGCTGTCGTGATGCTCCTCGTCATGGCGCTGCGCAACAGCTGGGCGGTTACGCTGGCCATTGCGGGCCGCGGCAGGTGAAGTTGTCGCGAGAGCAGCGTCTAGCCCAAGCGCAAAAAAGGCTAACGGCGTGGCGGCTCAGAGCGACCACGCCGTTCCCAGACCATGTCGATCAGCGGGCTGCGCCGCCCGCTTCTCACCAAAATGCCTTCGCCGGTCAGGCTTTGGCGTGGGCGCGGGGCGATCCTGCTCCGGCCAACATGCCAGCCACCTTCTCCGACGCATAGCCGAACGCGGCGCCGACGATCATCGACAAGATGATAACGACGACCGGGTTGGCCATGGAGGCCGCCGTCAGGTTGGCAGCGCCGTCTGCGGTCATCAATGTGTAGGCGACAACGGAGGCAAAGCCATAGACCTGCGCCGGGATGGCGGCGAAGAGCGGGATATTGGCGAGCAGCACCATGGCCGCCACGCCGATACCGACGCAAATCCCCGCCCAAATCGGCACGCTCAGCTTGTCGGCAATCCCCGTCCGCAGCGCGACATAAAGGGTAATGCCGGCGATGATGGCGCCAGCCGCGTTGCACAGGATCGCCGATTGCAGGCCGTGCTCCTTGCCGCCGCAATGGAAGAAGCATCCCCAGGCGATGAAGGCGGCCCAAATAGCAAGCGCCCCGCCGAGCGGCCCAAGGAAGAGCCATGTGGCAACGGC
>DASYIU010000143.1:0-7159 GCA_035997285.1 Methyloceanibacter sp.
ATTGGATCTCGAAGCCCTGGATGAGACGGAAGGCGTTGCGCCAGTCGTCGATTTCGTCGCCGGCGACGATCTTTCGCTCGGGCTGCGGCAGCGCGCGGCCGATCCGCGAGAACACCTCCCAGAGCGCTGCGTCCTTGCTCACCTCGGCGCGCGAGAAGATGTCCTCGGCGAGGATGAGGCGTTTGACATCCGCGTCGACGCGGGTGCCTTCGAGCAGCACGCGGCCGATCTTGCGGAGGAGCTCGGCATCACGTGCGAGAAAACCGATCGTGTCGTAGCTTGGCGCCATGGGGGTGGCGCCGGCAACATCGATGCGCCCGAAACTTGGCCGTAGGCCATAAAGCCCGGAGAAGGCGGCCGGCACGCGTATCGAGCCGCCGGTGTCGCTGCCGAGGGCAAAGTCGCACATGGAGGCCGCCACGGCAGCCGCTGACCCGCAAGAGGAGCCGCCGGTCACGTGCTTCGGCGCGCGGGTGTTCACCGGCGTCCCGTAATGGGCGTTGGTGCCGAGCACGCTGTAGAAGAACTCGTCGCAGACGGTGATGCCGGTGCATGAGGCACCCGTTGCGAGCAGGCGCTCGATCACGGGCGCCGTCTCCTTCGCGGGCGTCGCATGGGCGTAGAAATCGGGATTGCCGTTGGAGACCTTGTGGCCACGAATAGCGAACAGGTCCTTGACCATGAAAGTGAGCCCGGCAAGCGGCCCGGACTTCGCGCCCGGCAGGGGCTCCTTCAATGTATGGGGGACAAGGGCGCCGGCAGGGTCGTTAGCAGAGACGGAGATCATGGTGCTCTCACTTGCGATGCTTTGAGGGCCGGTGGACTCGGGCAAGGAAGGTCTTATAACAGCCGACGACCCCTCAATGCTCGAAAGCGGCAGACGCCTGTGGGAGCGGACGAAAGAAGAATGCGGGGCCTGCCGCGGGCGGTGTGGGCGCTGGGTCTCACCTCTCTGTTCATGGACACCTCCTCCGAGCTGATCCACGGGCTGTTGCCGCTGTTCCTCGTCCTCAATCTTGGCGCCAGTGCCGCGGTGCTTGGCCTCGTGGAAGGCATCGCCGAAGCGACGGCACAGATTTCGCGCGTGTTCTCGGGCTGGCTGTCCGACCGGCTTGGCCGGCGCAAGGCGTTGACGGTGGCGGGCTATGGCCTCGCGGCGATCACCAAGCCGCTGTTTCCGCTCGCCAATTCGGTCGGCCTCGTGCTCTTTGCCCGCTTCGTCGACCGCATCGGCAAGGGCATCCGCGACGCACCGCGCGACGCGCTCGTGGCCGACGTGACGCCTGAGGACAGAAGGGGCGCGGCGTTCGGCTTGCGCCAGTCGCTCGACACCGTGGGCGCGACGATCGGCCCTGTGGCGGCCATCGGCCTCATGTATCTCTTCAGCGACAATATCCGCGCCGTGCTGTGGTTTGCGGTGATCCCGGCGGCGATCGCCGTCGCTATTCTCGTGCTTGGCGTCAAAGAGCCGGCGCGGCCGCCACAACGGGCGCATGTTCCCATTAGAGTGAGCGAGATCAGGTTGCTCAGCCGGTTCTATTGGCTGGTCGTCGCGGCGGGGAGCGTCCTCACGCTCGCGCGATTCAGCGAGGCCTTTCTTGTCATCCGGGCGCAAGCCGGCGGCCTGGCGCTAGCCTGGGCGCCGGCCGTGATCGCCGTCATGAGCATCGTCTACGCCGCAAGCGCCTACCCAGCCGGGCGGTTTCAGGACAGATCGGGAGCGCGCCCGTTGTTGCTCTTGGGCCTTGTCGTGCTCATCGCCGCCGATCTCTTGCTCGCGTTCGGACAGACCCTGTATGCCGTCTTCGCCGGCATCGCGCTGTGGGGGCTGCATATGGGCCTCACCCAGGGCGTGCTCGCCACGCTGGTCGCGGCGTCGGCGCCGTCACGCTTGCGCGGAACGGCGTTCGGCCTGTTTGGCCTCGTCACCGGACTATTCACTCTCATCGCCAGCGTGCTCGCCGGCGTGCTGTGGACGGCAATCGGTCCCCCCGCCACCTTTGCCGCCGGCGCCGGCTTTGCCGCCGCCGCCTGCCTTGCCTTCCTCTTGCTGCGCGAGGACCCGGCAGCTCCCGCTTGAATCTGGCCCGTCCGCTCCTTTCATTGTTCCCATCGGCCAAGTCTGGCGGGTAAGAAAGGTCCCATGACCGGCACCGGCACCATAGGCTTCCGCAAGATGAACGGGCTCGGCAACGACTTCGTCGTGCTCGACGCGCGCGCGCGCGCGCTTCGGCTTGCGCCAGACATGGTTCGGGCCATCGCCGACCGGAAGGAGGGCGTCGGCTGCGATCAGATCATCGCGCTCGAGCCGTCGCGCAAGGCTGACGTGTTCATGCGCATCTGGAACGCCGATGGCGGCGAGGTCGGCGCCTGCGGCAACGCGGCGCGCTGCGTGGCGGGTCTGGTCGCCGCTGAGCGGGGAGAGCCCAAGGTCAGCATCGAGACCGAAAGCGCGGTGCTCGGCGCCACCGTCAATGACGATGGCAGCGTCACCGTTGATATGGGAAGCCCCCGCTTTGCCTGGGATGAGATCCCGCTGTCGGAGCCCTTCCACGATACGCGGCGGATCGAGCTGCAAGTCGGGCCCATCGACGCTCCGGTGCTGCATACGCCGTCGGTGGTGAATGTCGGCAACCCGCATTGCCTTTTCATCGTGGATGACGTGGCCGCGCACGACCTCGCCCGCTTCGGTCCGATGCTTGAGCATCATCCGCTCTTTCCCGAGCGCGCCAATATCTCGCTTGTTCAGGTCACCGGCCCCGACGCGCTGAAAGTTCGCACCTGGGAGCGGGGGGCCGGGCTGACGCGGGCCTGCGGCACGGCGGCCTGCGCCGCTGCCATCGCCGCCGCGCGGCGCGAGCTTGTGGGCCGCAAAGTGAAGGTGAGCCTGCCCGGCGGCGATCTCAACGTCGAGTGGCGGGAGAGCGACGGCCATATCCTCATGACCGGCCCCTATGCGCTCGACTTCGAAGGCACGCTGCCAGAAGAGCTCTTCGCGCCTGCGCGTGCTTGAGTGCAAAATCACCCCACCCGGCGCTAAAGCGCGCCGACCTCCCCATCAAGGAGAGGTATGGTGCCCGGGTGGTCGCAGCGGACTCCATCCCTCCCCCTGGTGGGGAGGGCCGGCGACGCCCTAAGGCGGCGCTGGGGGGGTCTGACTTACTAAGTGTTTCATGTTAGAAGCCGGCACATGTCGGATATCGAGATCATCACCTTCGGCTGCAGGCTCAATGCCTATGAGTCCGAGGTTATGCGCCAACATGCGAACGCCGCGGGCTTAAGCGACGCGGTGATCGTCAACACCTGCGCGGTGACGGCGGAAGCCGTGCGCCAGGCGCGGCAAGCGATCCGGCGTGCGCGCCGCGAACGCCCCGACGCCAAGATCGTGGTGACCGGCTGCGCGGCGCAGATCGACCCGGGGCGTTTCGCCGCCATGGCCGAGGTCGATCACGTCATCGGCAATCAGGAGAAGCTCGAGGCCAAGAGCTTCGCCGGGCTCAGCATCGAGGGCACCGAGCGGGTCGCCGTCAACGACATCATGTCGGTGCGCGAGACCGCGGGCCATTTGATAGAGGGCTTCGGCAATCACGCCCGCGCCTATGTGCAGATCCAGAACGGCTGCGACCATCGCTGCACCTTCTGCGTCATTCCCTTCGGCCGCGGGCCGTCGCGCTCGGTGCCGGCAGGCGAGGTGGTGGCGCAGGTGCGGCGGCTCGTCGAGAACGGCTATGCCGAGATCGTGCTGACCGGCGTCGACATCACCGCCTACGGCGCCGATCTTCCCGGCGCGATCACGCTCGGCAAGCTCGTGCGCAAGGTGCTGGCGCTGGTGCCCGAGCTGCCGCGCCTCAGGCTCTCCTCCATCGATTCGGTCGAGGCCGACCCCGTGCTCCTTGCGGTAATCGCCGAGGAGGAGCGGTTGATGCCGCATCTGCATCTGTCGCTGCAGTCGGGCGATGACCTGACGCTGAAGCGCATGAAGCGGCGGCACACCCGCGCCGACTCGGTTAAGTTTTGCGAGGCAATTCGCCGCGTCCGCCCCGATGTCGTATTCGGCGCCGACCTCATCGCCGGCTTCCCCACCGAGACCGAGGCGATGTTCAGAAATTCGCTGTCGCTGGTCGACGATTGCGGGCTGACCTTCCTGCATGTGTTTCCCTATTCGGCGCGGGAGGGCACGCCCGCCGCGCGCATGCCGCAAGTTCATGGCGCCACCATCGCGCGGCGCGCGGGCGAGCTCCGCAATAAGGGCGTGGCCGCGCTCAAGACCCATCTCGCTTGTGCCAAGGGGCGCCGCATTCAGGCGCTCATGGAGAATGACGGCCACGGCCGCTCTGCCGATTTCACCCCGGTCCGGCTCGCTGTGGCAGGGGGCGCCGGAACGCTGGTCGATGCTGTGGTGAGCGGCGACGACGGGGCCGCCCTGCTCGCGGTGGTTACGCCATGAGCGAAGGCAACAAGCCGTCTTTCTTCCAGCGGCTGATCGGCCTAGGAGACGATAAGCCGAAGCCGGCAGAACCCACGCCGCCTCGCAAAAAGGAGCCGCCGTCGGAGGCGCCCCAGCGCAAGCCTCCGGAGAAGACCCCGGCCAAGGAAGAGCCTGAGCGGGAGCGGCTGCCAAAGACGGCCAAGGCCAAGTCCGCACAGCGCAGAAGGCCTCATCCTGCGCCTGGCGTGAGCGAAACCAAGGCCAAGCCCAAAACCTCTCTCCCCCTCGAGCCGAAGCGGAGCTGGTTTGCCGAGCTCCGCCATGGTCTGTCCCGCACCTCGACGGCGCTGTCCGACAATCTCGCGAGCGTGCTCACCAAGCGGAAGCTCGACGAGGAGACGCTCGATCGGCTCGAAGAGGTCCTCATCAAGGCCGATCTCGGCGTTGCCATGGCGGCCCGCATGCGCTCAGTCCTCGCCAAGGGCCGCTACGAGAGGGGACTGACCCCTGAGGCGGTGCGCGAGGTCTTGGCCTCCGAGATCACAAGCGTGCTGGAGCCCGTGGCGCAGCCTTTCGCTCTCTCAACAGCCCGTCCCCATGTCTTCCTCGTGGTCGGGGTGAACGGTACCGGCAAGACCACCACCATCGGCAAGATGGCGCACCAGTTCAGGCGGAGAGGCTTGAGCGTCATGCTCGCCGCCGCCGACACCTTTCGTGCCGCTGCCATCGATCAGCTCAAAGTCTGGGGCAGCCGCGTGGGCGCCAAAATGGTCGCCAAGGAGGTGGGCTCAGATCCCGCCGGCGTCGCCTATGAGGCGCTTGAGCGGGCGCGCACCGAGGCTTGCGACGTGCTCCTTATCGATACTGCCGGGCGCTTGCAGAACAAGACGGACTTGATGGCCGAGCTCGCCAAGATCGTGCGCGTGTTGAAGAAGCTTGACGCCAGCGCTCCGCACGGCGTCATCCTCGTGCTCGACGCCACCACCGGGCAGAACGCCCTCAATCAAGTGCAGATCTTCCAGGAGATCGCAGGGGTCACGGGTCTTGTCGTGACCAAGCTCGACGGCACCGCCCGCGGCGGCATCCTCGTGGCAATAGCCGAGCGCTTCGGCCTTCCCATCAACGCCATAGGCATCGGCGAAGGACTCGAGGACTTCGAGCCGTTCGATGCCGGTGACTTCGCCCGCGCCATCGCCGGGGTCGGAAGCGAGAATGAAGCGGCAGCCTGAACCTAAGATCGCGCCGACGCCCGAGATCGCGGCGACGCCCAAGATCGCGCCCACAAAGGAAGCCGCTCGAGGTCCTGCCTTGTTGCCCAAGCTCGCCATCGAGCTTGGACCGTTGCTGGTGTTTTTCTCAGGCAATGCCGCGGCCGGGATCTATGCGGGCACGGCAGCCTTCATGGTGGCGACGCTGGTCTCGCTCGGCGCCGCGTGGCTCCTCTATCACAAGCTTCCGGTGATGCCGCTTCTGAGCGGCGCCATCGTGCTCGTGTTCGGCGGGCTCACGCTCTATCTCCGCGACGACACCTTCATCAAGCTCAAGCCGACCATCGTCTATTCGATGTTCGCGCTCTTGCTGGCCGGAGGCTTGCTGCTGAGGAAGCCCGTGCTCGAGCTCCTGTTCGGCAGCGTGTTCAATCTCACCGAGCAAGGCTGGCGCAAGCTCACCTTGCGCTGGGCCCTGTTCTTCGTCGCCATGGCGGTGCTCAACGAGATCGTCTGGCGCCATGTCTCGACCAATGTCTGGGTCAGCTTCAAGGCCTTCGGTTTCCTGCCGCTGACCTTCTTGTTCGCGCTGGCGCAAGTGCCGCTGATGCAGCGCCATGGCGAACCTGAAACAGGCGAGCCGGGCGATCCCAAGAAGGAAAAGCAGGCCTAAGCCGTCGTCGTCCCGGGCCTCATCAGCCGTTAAGGCTGCCGCGCGCTGGGCGGCGCTCCCGACTTGCAAGCGAAAAGTGCCATCCCGATATGTTGCGCTGCGGGGCCGAAGCCCAAGCGGCCCCGGCCCGCTGCAACCTGACGTTTGCGGTTCGGGCTTTTAGGTTGTACAACGGAGACGGAGCGCCCTGATATGCAAGGGCAGCTGCGCAGGGATACACGCTTTACGCGAAGCGAGGGTCCTACCACGATGGCTAAAGGCGGCAACCAGCTCGATCGCTCGGCGATGCATTTGCTGCACCGCGCCGGTCAGTGCGCGGCGGACATCTTCACCTCTGAGGCTCGTACCAGCGGGCTCACCCCTCGCCAATTTGCCGTGCTCATGGTGGTCGCCGAGGAGGAGGGGCTCACCCAGACCGATCTCGTGGACCGGACCGGCATCGACCGGTCGACGCTCGCCGACATTGTCGGGCGGCTGCTCGGCCGGGGGCTGATCCAGCGCCGTCGCGCCAAGGAGGATGCCAGAGCCTACGCCATCAAGCTCACGCCCCAAGGCGCCAAGTCCTTGCGCGAGGCGCAACCCGGCGCCACTGCGGCCGACACGCGGCTGCTTGCCGGTCTTTCACCTGCCAAGCGGCAAGATTTCCTCGACTCCCTCAATCTGATCGTCACCATCGTCCGCAAATAGCGGGTGATCCATTCCGCCCGTAGTCGGCGATTGATTACCCAGCGGGCTTTGCCTTGTCGGGCTGGAGCAGCGGCAGGATTTTATCGCGAATCGCGTTCTCGGTCAGCGGCCCCACATGGCGGTAGGCGATCTTGCCGTCGCCGGTGACCACATAAGTCTCAG
>DASYIU010000144.1:0-11677 GCA_035997285.1 Methyloceanibacter sp.
GACCCGGCAATCCAGTAACCCCAGAGGTAGTGAATACTGGATGCCCGCCTTCGCGGGCATGACAGCGGAGTAAGCGAGTGCAGAGCAAGCGCATCCTGCTCATCGTCGGGGGCGGCATCGCCGCCTATAAGAGCCTCGAGCTGATCCGACGCTTGAAGGAGCGGGGCGCCACCGTGCGTGCGATCCTGACAAAAGGCGGCGCCGAGTTCGTCACAACCTTGTCGCTCTCGGTGCTCACCGAGGAGAAGGCCTTCACCGACCTGTTCGACCTCAAGGACGAAGCGGAAATCGGACATATCCGGCTCTCGCGCGAAGCCGACCTGATCGTCGTCGCGCCCGCGACCGCAGACCTCCTCGCCAAGATGGCGCATGGCTTGGCCTCCGACCTCGCCACCACCGTCCTGCTTGCCGCCGACAAGAGGGTGTTGGCCGCGCCCGCCATGAATGTGCGCATGTGGCAGCACAAGGCCACGCGGCGGAACATGGCCACGCTCCGCGGCGACGGGATCGCCTTCGTTGGGCCCGACGAGGGCGAGATGGCTTGCGGCGAACACGGGCCCGGCCGCATGGCAGAGCCTGCCGCCATACTCGACTCTATCGAGCGGCTGCTTGGAACTAAGGCCGCGGAATCGCTTGCCGGGCCACTGAATGGTCGCCGCGTCCTCATCACCTCGGGCCCGACGCATGAGCCCATCGACCCGGTGCGCTATCTCGCCAACCGCTCCTCCGGCAAGCAGGGCCACGCCTTGGCCCGCGCTGCCGCCTCCCTCGGCGCCGACGTGACGCTGGTCAGCGGGCCTGTCACGCTTGCGGATCCTGTCGGCGTGCGCGTGGTGAGGGTCGAGACCGCGCATGAGATGCTTGCCGCCACCCTAGCGGCACTTCCCGCCGACATCGCCATTTGCGCCGCCGCCGTCGCCGATTGGCGTGCTGCCGACGAGGCGCCGCAGAAGCTGAAAAAGGAGCGTGAGGGCGGCGAGGCGAAGCTCGTGCTCGCGCAGAGCCCTGACATTCTGGCGACCATAGCGAGGCCCGGCGCTAAGCGCCCGCGCCTCGTCATCGGCTTTGCCGCCGAGACCGAGAACCTCATCGAGAATGCCGCCGCCAAGCGCCGCGCCAAGGGGGCAGACTGGATCGTGGCCAATGACGTCTGGCCCGGGACTGGCGCCATGGGCGGCGACAACACGCAGATCCATCTCATCACCGGAGCAGGCGTCGAGGATTGGCCGCCCATGAGCAAGGACGAGATGGCAGCTAGGCTGCTCGCACGCGCCGCAGAGACTCTTTCCACGTCACGCTCTTCCGCTGAATGAGCGGGGCGCGGGCGCCGAAGCGAAGTGTCACGGTGCGGATCTTACGCCTGCCCCATGGCGAGGCGCTGCCGCTTCCTTCGTATCACTCGAAGCACGCGGCGGGTCTCGATATCGTTGCCGCCGTTCCGGAAGCTCAGCCGGTCGAGCTTATGCCGGGGTCGCGTGCGCTCGTGCCCACCGGCTTCGCGCTCGAGTTACCTCACGGCTTCGAGGCGCAGTTGCGCCCGCGCTCAGGGTTAGCGCGGAAGCATGGGGTGACGCTTCTCAACAGTCCCGGCACCATCGACGCCGATTATCGCGGCGAGGTCATGGTGCTCCTCGCCAATCTCGGGACCGAGGCCTTTACCGTCCGCCGGGGCGATCGCATCGCCCAGCTTGTCGTGGCGCCCGTCGCCCATGTCGAGGTCGTTTCCGTCGAGGCGCTTGGCGAGACGGACCGCGGGCAGGGGGGCTTCGGCTCCACTGGGTGACCGGCAATGACGAAATGGAACTGATGACATACATTCCCATCATGCTCACCCCTGAGGAGATCCTGCGCTACAAGCGCCAGCTGGTGCTGAAGGAGATCGGAGGCGAGGGCCAACAGCGGCTGAAGGCCTCGCGCGTTCTCATCGTCGGCGCCGGCGGCCTCGGGTCGCCGCTGATCCTTTATCTCGCCGCCGCCGGGATCGGCACCATCGGGATCATCGACGACGACCGCGTGAGCCTCGACAATTTGCAGCGCCAGATCGTCTACGACATGGGAAGCGTAGGGAAGTTCAAGACGAGAAGCGCCGCCAACGCCGTCGAGCGCCTCAACCCGCATGTGGAGACGCGTCTCTATACGACGCGGCTCGTCCCTGAGAACGCCATCGACATCGTTCGCGGCTACGACATCGTCGCCGATGGCTCCGACAATTTCGCCACGCGCTATCTCGTCAACGATGCTTGCTTTTTCGCTAAGGTGCCGCTGGTCTTTGCCGCGGTCGGGCCTTTCGACGGCCACCTCACCACCTTCCGCGCCTTCGATCGCGATGCCGGCGGCAACCCGCGCCCTTCTTATCGCTGCCTCTTCCCCGAGCCGCCGCCGGAAGGGACCGTGCCGCCCTGCTCCGAGGCCGGCATTCTCGGTGCGGTCGCAGGCGTGATGGGGAGCTTGCAGGCGGTCGAGTTGGTCAAGGAGTTGCTAGGGCTGGGTGAGAGCCTTGTCGGCAGGCTGCTGCTCTACGACGCGCTTGCCGCGCGTTTCACCACGGTCGCCTATGCCTGGGACCCCGAGAGTCCGCTCAACGGCAAGGAGCCCCGCTTCCACGATTTATCGCACCATCGCAAAGCGATAGCTGAGGCCAGCGACTAAGAGTTGAATCGACAATCCTTTCTCTTGTCATTGCCGGGCTTGACCCGGCAATCCAGTAACCCCCGCGGAGCGTTGTTGCGAAAGGCAGTGGTTACGGGATGCCCGCCTTCGCGGGCATGACAACAAATGGACAGGATAAGACCATGGCAACTGAAACCATCACCACACGCTGCGCGATCGCCGGAGGCGGACCGGCCGGCATGATGCTGGGCTTCCTGCTCGCCCGCGCCGGCGTCGATGTCGTCGTGCTCGAGAAGCACGCCGACTTCCTGCGCGACTTCCGCGGCGACACCATACATCCCTCCACCCTTCAGATCATGTACGAGCTTGGGCTTCTCGATGAGTTGCTCAAACTGCCCCACTCGGAAGTGCGCAAGCTGACCGGACTGATCGGCGAGGATCGCGTTACGCTTGCTGATTTCTCGCATCTTCCGACCCACTGCCGTTTCATCGCCTTCATGCCGCAATGGGACTTCCTCGATTTTCTTGCCGATCGCGCCAAGCTTTATCCAAGCTTCCACCTCCGCATGCAGGCCGAGGTCGACCGTCTCCTCAAGGACGGCGACAAGGTCGTGGGGCTCGGGGCCAAGACGCCTGAAGGCGAGATCGAGGTGCGCGCCGATCTCGTGGTCGGCGCCGACGGGCGCCACTCGGCGGTGCGCGATCTCGCGGGGCTCGAGGTCGAGGATTTCGGCGCGCCAATGGACGTGCTGTGGCTCCGCCTCTCCAAGCGCCCGGGCGACGGGTCGCAAGCTTTGGGCCGTATCCAGGCCGGCAGGCTCTTCGTCATGCTCGACCGCGGCGATTATTGGCAATGCGCCTTCGTCATCCCCAAAGGCGGCTATGACAAATTGCGTGCCGCGGGCTTGGAGGCCTTCCGCGCGGCCATCGTGACCCTCAACCCCTCGCTCGCCGATCGCCTGCACGAGATCGCCTCATGGGACGACGCGAAGCTGCTCACGGTCAAGGTCGACCGCCTCAAGCGCTGGTACCGGGATGGCCTCCTTTGCATTGGCGATGCGGCGCACGCCATGTCGCCGGTGGGTGGCGTCGGCATCAACCTAGCCATTCAGGACGCCGTCGCCGCGGCCAACATCCTCTGGGAGCCACTGCGCACAGGTCCTGTGCCGCTGGAAATCTTGAACAAGGTGCAGGAGCGGCGCGAATGGCCGACGCGCGCCACGCAAAGACTGCAGCTCTTCATCCAGGACCGCGTCATCAGCAACGTGCTTGCCCGCAAGACGCAGCCAAAACCGCCGCTCGTGGTGAAGCTGCTGCAATGGTTTCCGCTTCTGCGCCGCATCCCGGCGCGCCTCATCGGCATGGGCTTTCGGCCAGAGCACGTGCACACGCCCGAAGCCGTGCCCGCATCCCGTCAGTAACAGCCGCCGCCATAGTACCCGCCGCAGCAAGACGAACGCTCAGTAGTCGCGCCCGGGACCTAGAACATCGCGGGATGGACGCGATCGGGTGGCGCGTGCCCGTCGAGGAAGGTCTTGATGTTGATGATGACCTTCTCCCCCATATCGACGCGGCCTTCGAGCGTCGCCGAGCCCATATGCGGCAGGACGACCACCTTGTCGTTCTTGAGCAGCTTGGGGTTCACCGCCGGCTCGTGCTCGAATACGTCGAGGCCGGCGCCGCCAAGCTCGTTATTCTCGATCATGCGGGCCAGCGCGTTCTCGTCGATCACCTCGCCCCGCGCGGTGTTGACGATATAGGCGGAGGGCTTCATGAGCGCGAGCCGGCGGGCCGAGAGCAGGTGGTAGGTCGCCGGCGTATGCGGGCAGTTGATGGATATGATGTCCATCCGCGCCAGCATCTGATCGAGGCTGTCCCAATAGGTCGCCTCAAGCGCCTTCTCGACCTCGGGCGCCACGCGCCGGCGGTTGTGGTAGTGGATCTGGAGCCCGAAGGCCCGCGCCCGCCTGGCCACGGCCTGGCCGACGCGCCCCATGCCGACGATGCCGAGCCGCTTGCCGTAGATGCGGTGGCCGAGCATCCAGGTGGGCGACCAGCCCTGCCACTCGCCGTTGGCGCTCTTAAGCATCATCGCGCCCTCGGTGAGCCGCCGCGGCACCGCAATGATCAGCGCCATGGTCATGTCGGCGGTGTCCTCGGTCAGCACGCCCGGCGTGTTGGTGACGATGATGCTCCGGTTTCGGGCCGTCTCGAGGTCGATATTGTCGACCCCCGTGCCGAACTGGGCGATCAATTTGAGGTCGGGCCCGGCCTGGCCCAGCACCCCCCGGTCGATGCGGTCGGTGACGGTCGGCACCAGCACATTGGCGGTCTTGACCGCCTCGATCAGCTCCTCGCGAGAGAACGGCTTGTCGTCGAGATTGAGCCGGGCGTCGAAAAGCTCGCGCAGCCTAGTCTCCACGACGTCGGGGAGCTTGCGGGTGACGATAACGATCGGTCGTTCAGCCATTACCAGTCCAATTAGGATGGAGGCGGGAAGGTCCCTCCCGCTTCAAATTGAGGCGCTTGAAGCAAAGCGCGCCGCTTTCTCTAACAGAACCGGCTTTGCGAGATAAAGCGTCATCTTGGCTTAGGGCCACGATCCTTTCACTTTTCTGGTCCATTCAGAGGGCGGCCGATTCGGGGGGCCAACGGCTCCCGGCAACGCCTGCATCATCGGCGCCAAGCGGGGGGTGAGACGGTGTGGCATCGGATTTTCATCGCGATCGGGATGGCCGTGGGGCTGATCCTCATGGCCGGCGTCGAGCGAAGCGCCGCCGAGAATACCGTCAAGCAGGCTGCGGTCGAGGGCAAGACCTCGTTGCCCGTGCCGCGCTTCGTCAGCCTCAAGTCCGACAAAGTCAATGTGCGCAAGGGGCCGAGCACCGATCAGTCGATCGTCTGGGTGTTTTCCCGCGCCGGCCTCCCCGTCGAGGTGATCGCCGAATCGGACAATTGGCGCCGCGTGCGCGACAGCGAGGGGGCCGACGGCTGGGTATTTCACAGCCTGCTCAGCGCCAGGCGCACGGTGCTGATCTCCCCGTGGTCGAAGGACCAGGCAAGCGTGCCGCTCTACGACAGCAAATCGACGAGCTCGCGCGCCGTGGCTGAGCTTCAGTCGGGCGTTCTCGGCAATGTGACGACCTGCGACGGGACTTGGTGCGAGCTGTCGGTCGACGATTATTCGGGCTACGTGCAGCAGGATCAGCTCTGGGGCGTCTATAAGGGCGAGGAAATCAAGTAATCGCTTTGAGCCCTGCGCCGCCTGTCTGCGGCGTCATTCCGGCGGAAGCCGGAATCCAGTAACCCGTGCCCCTAATTTGACGCGAGCGCGGTGGTTACTGGATCGCCCGGCCCTTCGCCCGCCGAAGGCTACCGGCCGCAGGCGGGTCAAGCCGGGCGATGACAATCCAAGGTTAGTTGAAATAGGGACTAGCGGCCGCGCTTGTCGACGACCCGCACCAGGACATCGACGCGGGAGATGGTCATGCCGTCCGGCGCCTCCGGAAGCCCCTCGATGCGGATCGCGCCGGTCGCGATATCCATGAGCTGCCCGGAAACTTCGCAGAAGAAATGATAGTGGTTGGAGGTGTTGGTGTCGAAATAGGTCTTGGCGCCTTCGACCGCCACCTCGCGCAAGAGGCCCGTTCCGGTGAATTGGTGCAGCGTGTTATACACCGTGGCGAGCGACACCGGCACCTTGCGGGCTTGCGCCTCCTCATGCAGTGTCTCTGCCGTGACGTGGCGATCGCCACCGGCGAACAGGAGCTGGGCGAGTGCCACGCGTTGCCGAGTGGGCCTGAGGCCCGCCCCGCGCAACAGCTTGGCGATGTCTCCCAACGCCGTTTCGGATGGCAATTTTTGCGTGCCCAGGTGCGACCTATGCATCTTGGTTGACCATGCGGGATAAACTCTTCGAAATATAGGCTGAAAGCGGCCGCCGTCGCAATGTCACGCCGCGTCTGACCCATGGCTGACCTGGGTCAGCCCAGCGCCTCCGCGGCGAATCGAGGCATGCCGAGGGCTCGCGCCCTTTATGAGGCGGGCTTTTGAAGGGCCACCGTCTGTGTTAGGAAACCACCCGTGTTTCGGGTTTGGCGAAGACTGGGCAGAGAGTTTTTAAGACCGATGCCACAACGGCGCGACCAATTTCAGTACGAGGACCTGCTTGCCTGCGCCCGGGGCGAGTTGTTCGGCCCCGGCAACGCGCAACTGCCGCTCCCGCCGATGCTGATGTTCGACCGCATCTCTGAGGTGAGGGAGGAGGGCGGCGAGCACGGCGCGGGACGCATCGTGGCCGAGCTCGACGTGAAGCCCGACCTTTGGTTCTTTACCTGCCATTTCAAGGGCGATCCCGTCATGCCGGGCTGCCTCGGCCTCGACGCGCTGTGGCAGCTGCTTGGCTTCTTTCTTGGTTGGCTCGGCGCGCCGGGCAAGGGGCGGGCCTTGAGCGTGGGCGAGGTCAAGTTCTCCGGCATGGTGCTGCCGACCATGCGCAAGGTTGAGTACGTCGTCGAGCTCAGGCGCGTGATCCGGCGGAAGTTCACCCTCGGTACCGGCGACGGCTGGCTGAAAGCCGACGGTGAGACCATCTATACGGCCAAGGACTTGCGGGTCGGCCTCTTCCAAGCGGGCGAAGCCGCACCCGCACAAGCATGATCCGGAAAAGTGGGAACCGGGTTTCCGATAAGATCATGCTCAAATTAGTGTCTGACCTCTCGCCGCCTGAGCGGCGCTGTTCCCAAGGACTTTGACCCCATGAGACGTGTGGTCGTGACCGGCATGGGCATCGTGTCCTCCATCGGCAACAGCGCCCAGGAGGTGCTCGCCTCTTTGCGCGAGGCGAAGTCCGGCATCGTCAAGGCCGACAAATATGCCGAGCTCGGCTTCCGCTGCCAGGTGCATGGCGCGCCGAAGCTCGATTTGGAAGGGATGATCGACCGCAAGGTGCGCCGCTTCATGGGAGAGGGCGCCGCCTGGAACTACATCGCCATGGAGCAGGCGATCCGCGACGCCGGCCTCGAGGAGGACGACGTCTCTAACGAGAGGACCGGGCTCATCATGGGCTCAGGCGGGGCCTCGACCCGCGCCATCGTGCAGGCCGCCGATACCACCCGCGAGAAGGGCCCGAAAAAAGTGGGGCCCTTCGAGGTGCCCAAGGCCATGTCCTCGACCAACTCGGCCACGTTGTCCACGCCCTACCACATCAAGGGCGTGAGCTATTCGATCTCCTCGGCCTGCTCGACCAGCGCCCACTGCATCGGCAACGGCGCCGAGCTGATCCAGCTTGGCAAGCAGGACATCGTCTTCGCCGGCGGTGGCGAGGAGCTCGACTGGACCCTATCCGTCCTGTTCGATGCCATGAACGCCATGTCGTCGGATTTCAACGACCGGCCAGAGGTGGCGAGCCGCGCTTATGACGTCGGCCGCGACGGCTTCGTCATTGCCGGCGGCGCCGGCGTCGTCGTGCTGGAGGAGCTTGAGCATGCCCGCGCCCGCGGTGCCCGGCTCTACGGCGAGCTTGTCGGCTACGGCGCGACCTCCGACGGCCACGACATGGTGCAGCCTTCCGGTGAAGGTGCCGCGCGCTGCATGCGCATGGCGATGCAGAACATCGACGGCGAGATCGGCTACATCAATCCCCACGCCACCTCGACCCCGATCGGCGATTTGCGCGAGATCGAGGCGCTCCGTGCGGTGTTCGGCGAGAAATGCCCGCCTATCAGCGCCACCAAATCGCTGACCGGCCATTCGCTGGGCGCCGCCGGCGCGCATGAGGCGATCTATTCGCTGCTGATGATGAACAACGGTTTCATCTGCGAATCCGCCAATATCGAGACCATCGATCCCGCCGTTGCCGACATGCCCATCGTGCGCAAGCGCCAGGACAACGTCGCCATTAACGCCGTGATGTCGAACAGCTTCGGTTTCGGCGGCACTAACGCCACACTCGTGTTCCGCCGGGTGGAGGGCTAAAGGGACGGGAGCCGACGCGGGTCAACCCACAACCAGAGTAACAAACATGGCAACAACAAGAGATATCGCTGAGCCCGCGCCGTTGATGGCCGGGAAGAGGGGTTTGGTGATGGGTGTCGCCAACGACCGCTCGATCGCCTGGGGCATTGCACGGGTGCTACACGGCCAGGGCGCCGAGCTTGCCTTCAGCTATCAGGGCGGCGCCTTCGGACGCCGCGCCGTCCCGCTCGCCGAAGGCATTGGCGCAAAGATCATCGAGAAGGCCGACGTCGAGGACCTCAAGACCGTCGAGCACGTGTTCGACGTGATCCGGAAAAAATGGGGCTCGCTCGATTTCGTCGTACATGCACTCGCATTTTCCGACCGCAACGAGCTCCGTGGCCGCTATGCCGACACCACCCGCAAGAATTTCGAGCACACCATGGTGATCTCCTGCTTCTCGTTCACGGAGATCTGCAAGCTGGCCGCCGACCTGATGCCGTTCGGCGGCTCGCTGTTGACGCTCACCTATGGCGGAGCGACGCGCGTGGTGCCTTGCTACAACGTCATGGGGGTTGCCAAGGCGGCGTTGGAGACGAGCGTCCGTTACCTTGCCTCCGACTTCGGCCCGCAAGGGATCAGGGTCAATGCGCTGTCGGCCGGGCCGATGCGCACGCTCGCCGGCGCCGGCATCTCCGAGGCCCGCACGCTGCTCCATTATCAACAGCGCAATGCGCCGATGCGCCGTTCGCCGACTCTCGACGAGGTTGGCGGAGCGGCACTCTACCTGCTGTCGGACCTGTCAGGCGCGGTCACCGGCGAGGTGCATTTCGTGGATTGCGGCTACTCGACCATTGCCATGCCGCATCTCGGGGCGCTCAAGACCATGGAGCAAGTCGGCGAGGAGGCCGAGCCCCCCGCCGAGAAGGCGCCGCGGGAAGCCGCGCAATAGTCGGGGTGCGGCCCTTTAGACTGAAGCATGGAAATTGTTGTGAGACCGCCCGCGCCCAACTAGGATCGCGCGGGGCTCAAGAAGACATTGGAGGAAGACCGTCGATGGCTGCCCATCTCGTGCTCATTGCGTGCCTTGTGGCCGAGCCCCACACCTGCCAGGAGATTGCCCTGCCCGAGGTGACCTTCGAGGACGTGGTGAACTGCAACGGCAATGCCCGGGCCAAGTCAGAGGAGTGGCAAGGCCAGCACAAGGACGAATATCTCGTCATCGCCACCAAGTGCATCAAGAACGAATGAGGGGGGCTAACAGCCCCCCGTTTTATTCGGCGCTTGCCTTCTCGAGCTCGCGGCCGGTGGCCTGATCGACCACCTTCATCGACAGCCTGACCTTGCCGCGGTCGTCGAAGCCGAGCAGCTTCACCCACACCTGATCGCCTTCCTTGACCACGTCGGTGACGGCCTTGGGCCGTCCGTCCGCGAGCTGCGAGATATGCACGAGGCCGTCCTTCGGGCCGAAGAAGTTCACGAAAGCCCCGAACTCCATCACCTTGACGACCTTGCCCTTGTAGATCTCGCCAACCTCCGGCTCGGAGGTGATGCTCTTGATGCGATTGATCGCGGCACGGATCGACTCGGCATTAGCCGAGGCGATCTTGACGGTCCCATCGTCAGAGATGTCGATCTTGGCGCCGGATTCCGCAACGATCTCGCGGATCACCGAGCCGCCCGAGCCGATCACCTCGCGGATCTTATCCACCGGGATATGGATCGTCTCGATGCGCGGCGCATACTCGCCAAGCTCAGGCCGGGCCGTATTCAGCGCTTTGTTCATCTCGGCGAGGATATGCAGGCGCCCGTCGCGCGCCTGGTCGAGGGCGACCTTCATGATCTCCTCGGTGATGCCGGTGATCTTGATGTCCATCTGCAGCGAGGTCACGCCCTCCGAGGTGCCGGCGACCTTGAAGTCCATGTCGCCGAGATGGTCCTCGTCGCCAAGAATATCCGACAGCACGGCGAAGCCCGCATCCTCCTTGATCAAGCCCATGGCGATGCCGGCAACTGACCGTTTGAGCGGAATTCCGGCATCCATCATGGCGAGCGAGGAGCCGCACACCGTGGCCATCGAGGAGGAGCCGTTCGACTCGGTGATCTCCGACACGATGCGGATGGTGTAGGGAAAGCTCTCGCGGTCCGGGAGCACGGGATGAATGGCCCGCCAAGCGAGCTTGCCGTGACCGATCTCGCGCCGGCCGGGCGACGACATGCGGCCAACCTCGCCGACCGAATAAGGCGGGAAGTTGTAATGCAGCATGAAGGTTTCTTTGTAGGTGCCCTGGAGCGCGTCGACATATTGCTCGTCCTCGCCCGTGCCGAGCGTGGCGACGACCATCGCTTGCGTTTCGCCGCGCGTGAACAAAGCGGAGCCGTGGGTGCGGGGCAACACGCCGACTTCCGCGAGGATCGGGCGCACCGTGGTCAAATCCCGCCCGTCGATGCGGCGCTTATGGTCGAGAATGTTCCAGCGCACGACCTTGGCCTGCGCGTCGTGGAAAGCCTTGGCGACCTCCGCCGGGGGAAACTTCGCCTCGGCGCCCGCCGGCGCAAGTTCGCCAAACACCTTCGCCTTGGCGGCGTCGAGGGCGGCGTAGCGCTCCTGCTTGTGGGTGAGGGAATAGGCGGCGCGAAGATCGGCCTCGCCCGCTGCCATGACCGCCTTTTCGACCGCCGAGTGATCTTTGGTTCCGAGTTCGCGCGGCTCCTTGGCGGCCTTTTCGGCCAGCCGGATGATCGCCTGAAGGACCGGCTGGAATCCGGCATGGCCGGCCATCACCGCCTTCAGCATCGTGTCCTCGGAGAGCTCCTGAGCTTGCGACTCGACCATCAAGACCGCGTCCGCGGTGCCTGCGACGACAAGATCGAGGGTCGAATCTTTCATCTCCTCGACAGTCGGGTTGACCTTGATCTCGCCCTTGATGAGGCCGACCCGCGCGCCGCCGATCGGGCCCATGAAAGGGACGCCCGAAAGGGTGAGCGCCGCTGAAGCGGCGACCATCGCCAGAATGTCCGAGTCATTCTCGAGATCATAGGAGAAGACCGTCGCGATGACTTGCGTGTCGCAGCGAAAATCCTCGGGAAACAACGGGCGGACCGGCCGGTC